>JANQEC010000185.1 GCA_028278585.1 Cyclobacteriaceae bacterium
CAGTAGAAAGAACGCTTTTCTGAGCGTGGTCGTGGTATTCCGGGGCCAGAGTTACCACCGCCTGAATGGCCGCCCTTTCATCGATGACTGGTGGGGAATCTTCCTCACACGTTGAATCTTCCTCAACGTTCCTCACAATCTCACACCACTCTTGTTCGCCAGAGTCCATGAGGTTGCGGCACTACAGACAAAACATTTTTCGATACAAAATGGTAAAAATAGTAATGAAATATTAAAAATTATTGACGTTATAACAAAGTTAAAGTATGGTGCTGTTGTTTCCAACAGTGATCACAAAAGTATGAACGTATTTAAACATGTTTAAAATTTTACTGAAAAATTGTTGCTCATGGAATAACTTTACATGTACAGCTGACTATTCATTGGACATTTTCAAGTACAGTATCACAAATTATGTTACAGTCAAATAGAGTTTGAAGTTCCAGGCAACAGTGCCTCTTCTTTGTTGGTCGTATCACCACCTTCTGAGTTGTTGTTCGGAGGAACGTAAATATCTATGGATGCATAAGTATCAGCCCAAGATTGATCAGATTCATCACCATCACGTTCTTCGTTTCCGAGCAAAAAACTAGAGGAAGCTTCCTCACCTTCCTCCCCTGACGAAATCTCTTGAACATTCATGGAGGTCTGGTGATTTTCATGGTCAGGGAGAGAACTCTCATCATCAGCGATCGATCCCATGTCATCAGAGAAACCTGCAATCTGTTTAATGTTGATGAAATACCAAACAAAATAAATGAAAGTTGGTTACTTTCATTTTCAGAAGGCAATTCACTTTCAGGCTGGCTGTCCTCATCGGAAGATTTATGTCCCATGAGCGGTAACATTCTGGGTTGCCATTTACCGGTATGGTTTTCATCCTGCTTTTCAGGAGTAACATCAATATTTCTTTTCTTAGCTCCTGCTAAGTTACGAAGCTGTTCAGGCGTGTGCCGAGGAATGTCCCTCATTACATTCAAAATTTCCTCAGCTTCTGGAGTAATTTTTCCAATTTTTTTCAATGCTTCTTCCCTCTGAACAGGTTTCCTGAACAGGTGACCATGTTCCGGGTACCAACAGTCCACACATATTGATTTCTCACAACTCAAACAGAACCACCTTGTTCTTTTCTTAGTTTTGCAATTTTGTTTTGATCTGCACTTTCTCCATGGGGATGGGAATGGCCAATGTGGTTGACCGGAAATGTTCTTTGGCGAATCAGAAATAATCTGAGGCATATCCCTTTTTGGATATTTCAGGGGAGTATCCCAAATTTTCCTGGGTGAAACTCCAGGTTTACAAGTTCGAGGATTCATAACTTTTCGAAATCCACTGCGAACCTTCTTCTTGATTCCTGGAACTTTTTGCTTGTATGATTTGAACATTTGCGTGATGGATATCGGCTCTTTCCTCCCGAAATTCATCATCTGCCAAGCCAAATTGTACAGGCACGTGGTCACGTTGTACCTATAAATTTTAGAAGATCCTTAAAAATTTTGTAAGGAAGATTCACCATAAAAT
>JANQEC010000196.1 GCA_028278585.1 Cyclobacteriaceae bacterium
GAATAAGAACAGTTTTACCTACACCCGCACCTCCAAACAACCCAATCTTACCTCCCTTGGCATACGGCTCTATCAAATCAATTACCTTGATTCCAGTAAAAAGTACTTCTGTTGAAGTTGATAAATCTTCAAATTTTGGCGCTGGTCTGTGAATAGGAAGTCCACTTTCCTTCTCAACTTGTTGCATCCCATCTATGGCATCTCCAACCACATTAAAAAGTCTTCCCTTGATCGCCTCCCCTGTTGGCATTTTAATCGGAGAACCCGAATCGACAACCTCCGTTCCGCGTTGTACTCCATCAGTACTATCCATTGCTACTGTTCTAACCGATTCTTCTCCCAGATGCTGTTGAACCTCTAAAACAATCTCTGTTCCATCAGGCCTCACAAGTGTTAAAGCATCCATGATATTAGGAAGTTTGGCATCCTCAGCACTGAAGCTTACGTCTACTACAGGGCCGATTACCTGGGTCACTTTTCCTTTATTCGCCATTACTCTATGATTTATAAAATGGGGGTTTGAATTTTGGTGCGAAATTACAGGAAAAATCTTGAAGGAAAAAGACTCACAAGGCTATGATTTCAGATAAATTCTAAAAGTTGTTCCCTTGTTCAATTCTGACTCTTTGACAAAGATCCTGCCTTGGTGATATTGCTCAATAATCCGTTTTACAAGCGTCAATCCAAGTCCCCAGCCACGCTTCTTTGTTGTGAAACCTGGACGGAATACATCTGTAATTTTTGATTTAGGAATCCCCTTTCCCGAATCCTTCACATCAATTGCTATTTGGCCTTCATTTGCCATCAAGATCTGGATCTTTATATCCCCGTTTCCATCCATGGCATCAGCAGCATTTTTGCACAAATTTTCTATGACCCAGGCAAAAAGTGAAGTATTGATCCAACCAATAATATTCCGGTTCGGAAATGAAGTAGTTGAAATGTTGATTTTCGATGGCAGCCTGTTTTGAAGGTAGGAAACAATATCATCGATGGTCTCAGTGATGTTTCTTTCTTCCAACTGGGGTTCACTCCCTATACTTGAAAAACGATCCGTGATGGTTTTCAACCGATCCACATCTTTGTCGAATTCGAGCAGGGTTTCCTGCTGATCTGGGTACAACCCTTTAAAATATTCCGACCAGGCCATCAATGAGGAAAGTGGAGTTCCCAATTGGTGTGCTGTTTCCTTTGCCAATCCAACCCAAACCATGTTTTGCTCAGATCTACGTAAGTAGTTCATGACTAAAAAGGTAATCATACCAAAAATTGCAATTACTGAAAGTTGAATGTATGGATAATACCTGAGTTGATTTAGAAGAAACGAATTCTTGTAATAAATGTACTTGTATCCATAAATGGTGTCTTCGCCTGCCAATGTCACAAGAATTGGATCGTGTTGTTCTTTCATCCGTTCAATCTCCTTATTCAGAAATTGATTTCTTTCTACCACGTCTGCAATCTCATCTGCTTTGCTAATGTTTCGATAGTCCTCAGGAACACCACCTTCACTTGTCAAAATCACCGGTATAGTATGATTGGCTTTAACAATCTCATCTAGAACCAGGAGAAAGTTATCTCCACTTTCATTGGCGAGGAATTCAAGAGAGCTTGCATAGATATCAATCTGCCTTCGCTCTCGTTCCCGTATTTGATCTACTAGGCTATTGGTGTAAAGAATTGAAGCAATACTGATCAAGATAGCTACTGCCAGAATGACCCATTTTAGATGTGGTCTTGAGGGCAAGCCAATGGCTGTTACATCTTTTAATTGCTTCTTCTTCAACGAACGATCCTTTCGTTAAAAATAACGAGGATTCGGATGAACGACCCTATGAAGTCATTCTGAACTTGTTTCAGAATCTTCCATGGCTTTAAGTACTCCTAAATGTGAGATGCTGAAATAAGTTCAGCATGATAACCAGAGCTGGAAGATCATCCTGTAAACCAATGGTAGGATGATCTCCCAGTTTTAATATCCTAATAATATTTTAGTTCTTCATCATGAACCATTTGGCAAGTACTTTGTAGTTGACTTTGGTTCCATGCATAAGAATGCCAATTCGATAGATGCGGCTCGCGAGCCAAATAGTGAACACAAATCCGGCAACCAGTAGTACCATAGAAAGGCCTAATTCCCATAGTGGCACACCAAAAGGAACTCGCATCATCATTACCACCGGAGAAGTAAAAGGTATCATGGACATCCAAAAAGCAAATGTCCCGTGAGGCTCTATCAGTACCGCTCCCAAAGAAGCAATAGCTGCTATGAGCGGTATTGTTATTGGAAACATAAACTGCTGGGCATCAGCATCACTGTCCACTGCTGAACCTACTGCTGCAAACAAGGCACTATATAACAGGTATCCACAGATAAAATAAAAAACAAATGCTCCCAATGTCAGTGGAATATTTATTGAGTTGACAGATTTCATGATATCGTCAATGGGATTCTCCGGTTGTGCCTGGATATCTGCTGATTGTTCAATGGCATTCGTCATTTGCTGCGAGGCTTCCATGCGAGCGGAAAATACATTGATACCAACTGAACCAAGTACTCCAGTCAGGACTATCCACATAAGCAATTGTGTAAATCCAACGGCTGCAATCCCAATGACTTTTCCCATCATCAGGTGAAAGGGTCTGACAGAAGAAATAATCACCTCTACTATTCTACTCGTCTTTTCCTCGATGACTCCTCGCATACATTGTGCTCCATAGATGAATATGAACATATAGATCATGAACGCAGCAACATACCCAACGCCGGTTGCAGTACCTGAACTACTGTCCTTTTCTTCCCCTGAAGAGGATAGATTGATGGAATGAATTGAAACGTCGGATTCCAAACCATCTAAAATTTCCTGTGTTAATCCGGATCGTAAAAGCTTTATGCTCTCTAACTCATTTTCAATTCTCCGTTCAATGGATCCCACCAGACTGATACTTGGATTTCCTGGCGCATAAAATAAAACTCCTTCTGTATCGTCAAGATTGGAAAACTCGGGGATATATATAAGTCCGTCGATTATTCCATTTTCAACATGTTTTTTAGCTGAATCCAAAGGAGTATCAATGTAGATGTATGTTTCATCATCATCCGATACGAAAAGCTCGGGAAACAAGCCGCTCTCGTCGAGTACTTCAATGTTCTTATTTTCACCACCCTGATCTGAAAGCCAAAAAATCAAGGCAAAAATTCCCACGAATAACAATGGAGCTAAAAAGGTCATAATGATAAACGACTTTTTCTTGACTCGCGTAAGGTATTCGCGTGCTATTATCAGGCCTATGTTATTCATGGTTTCCTCCTTTCACTTGAGAGATGAATATTTCATTTACACTTGGAATTCGCTCTACAAATGAATGAATTTCGACTTTTGAAATAAGTGACTTCAACAATTCATTTGGATCTTCCAGCGTGGTTTTTACAATTGAACTGGTGAGGCCTCGTTCGGTGGTTTCACTGGTAAGTAATTCAAAAGCTGAATTGCCGGTCAGGGTTCCTGTGTATTCAACATTGAAAGTGCCATCCCTGAATTTTTCTTTAATATCCAGCTTTTTCCCATCTAAAATTTTCTCTGATTGATTGATGAGTGCTATATGATCACATAGTTCCTCTACTGATTCCATTCTATGTGTGGAAAAGATTATGGTTGCGCCCTTGTCTCGTAGCTCTAAAATTTCGTTTTTAATGATATCGGCATTGACTGGATCAAAGCCGGAAAACGGTTCATCAAGAATCAAAAGATCTGGCTCATGTAAAACAGTTGCGATAAACTGAACCTTCTGTGCCATCCCTTTTGACAAGTCTTCTATGGTTTTGTTCCACCAGTCTGATAGCTCAAGTTTTTCCAACCAGGATTTGATCCGCTTCACAGCTTCTCCTCTATTCAGACCTTTTAATCTTGCCAGATAGAGCAATTGCTCCCCGACCTTCATCTTCTTGTATAATCCACGCTCTTCTGGAAGGTACCCGATCTTTCTTACCAGCTCAGTGGTCATCCGCTCTCCCTTTAAGGCCACATGACCCTGATCCTGCTCAATGATCATGGTGATAATTCTGATCAGGGTAGTTTTTCCTGCTCCATTTGGTCCCAGAAGACCGAAAATGCTTTTCTCTGGTATCTCCAGGCTCACATCGTTCAACGCTTGATGATCGCTATATGACTTGTGAATATTTTCTACTGATAGTAAACTCAATGTTTTCCTCTTTTAATAAAAAGATGTTTTTCGATTTTTTAATTATCACATTAGTCCACGAAACTATCAAATTATTACAATGCTTCGCTTTTTTTTCTACTAGCTGGATTTTGCGCCTATTTTAGTGGCCTAATACACCTGCTAACCAGAGTGCAATTAATAAGAAGACTATATTCAACCTGGGTTGTCCTTGCGATGGTATTCCTCTTTTTCATTCTTATCATTCCACTAATTCTATGTATACCCTTTCAAAAAGCTCATTTTCTAGCCTTGAGATTAAATAATGTTTGGGCCTGGAGCTTTTTTCGAATGGCATTTATACCAATAAAAAGGGAATGGAGATTTAAACTTGATAGAAAACAGCAATACATTCTCTGTTCCAATCATTTCTCTTACCTGGATATTCCAAGCCTTGGATTGTTTCCAAAGCCGTTCAAGTTTGTCGGAAAAAGCCAACTGGGTAAAATACCCTTATTTGGAATTATGTATAATAACCTGCATATAACCGTCAACAGGACCAGTTATAAAAGCCGTGCGGTCAGTTTAAGGAAAGCACGCATAGCTATTCATAATGGCTTCAATCTTGGATTTTTTCCTGAAGGTGGGATACGGGTAAAAGAGTTTCCGAACATGGTCGACTTCCAGGATGGGGCATTTAGGCTTGCCGCTGAAAACAACTTGCCAGTGGTTCCTATTTCTTTGCTTGACAACTACAATATTCTTTATGACGATGAAATTTTTAACATGCAAAGGAGAACTTGTCGCATTGTTTACCACGAGCCTATATGGGCAAAAGATGCTTCCGAAGAAGAAATAAAAAAACTTAAATCCACTGTTCATCGTGTGATTCAAGACGAATTGACTTCACATTTTCAACAAACGTCCTCTAAAACAGAAACCTTTGCTTAAGAATGTTAGACGAAAGAGTTAGAAAAAGCATCCAGATCTTGTTTTTTGGCTGTCTTCTGATACTACTATGGCTTTACGTCAAGGGATACCAAAACTCCATTGGATGGGAAGTGACGACTTCAGCGGAAGTCTTAGAATACCCCGCCATTGAAATAGAAGGGAATCTATTGAACTTCAGCATTACTGGTGAAAAATACCTGCTCACGGAAAATTATACAGGAGGACCTATCGTAAGAAACAGGGTTGTTGATACCCTATTGGTTTCAGTTGGATGGATAGGGGTTTGCCTGGCTTTGACAGCTTCTTCCTTCTTGAGAAGGTATGGTTTTCTATTCGCCCTGGGATTGTTCACATTGTTTATTAACCGATTGAATCTGGGGGAAATAGGGCTTTTCGGTATTCAGAATAGAATGGTCATGCTTATTCCTTTTTTAGGGTTCATAGGATCTCTCTTCTATTTTCATGAGTATCGTCCACAAACAAAATTCCTTGTTCGGTTTTTGACTCTGGTACTGATCAGTGTTATTCTGATCGTTTTTGGTATTTCCGAACCTGCTGTATTCCTGGATTATTTCGTAAGCCATTCACTGTTTGGCTTTTCAATCACAGGTGTTCTATTTCTATTCATTCTTGCAGAAGAAAATGTTTTTGGGATCTTGTTTCTCGTTACTCGAGGGAAGGGTGGGAAAAGCAACTTCCGGCATTTTGTTATACTCTCTCTTATCTACCTTATCAATTTGATCTTGTATTATCTTAACAAATCGGGGCTCGTCCCAAATTCCTTTTCATTTTTTGATCCTTTCATCCTCTTAGCCATTTCCAGTGTCGTGGCTTACTGGACTCTGAGATTCAAAGCGGATCACTTCCAAAAATACGCATTGCCTGAGTTCTCCAGGGTTTTATTCTATGGGCTGGGTATTGTTCTATTTTCCACTCTTGGACTTGCATTCTACCGTGGTAATGATGGTGTATATGAAAGCTTTCATTATTTCATTCTTTACTTCCATATCGGATTTGGAGTTTTTTTCTTTTTATATCTCATTATCAATTTCATCGATGCTTTCCTTCAAGGATTTGAAGTTTATAAAATCGCTTATAAGGAGCAGCACTTTCCCTATGTTTCAGCTCGTCTTGGTGGTTTTGCGGTTGTTCTTGGGTTTTATTTTTTAGCTACTCAAGAACCTTACGATTTGCTTAAGTCCGGTTACTACTGCAACCTTGGGAACCTGGAAGAGACCCTCAACAATCCGGACCTTGCGAATCAATACTATCAACAGGCCAGCTTTTTAGGTTATAA
>JANQEC010000204.1 GCA_028278585.1 Cyclobacteriaceae bacterium
ACGCCGAATTCTGCCAACTTATCATCGGAAGTTTCATCTCGAATAATGAATTGATCGGCCAGGGGATTGAAATAGTAGGCAGTGCCTTCTTCTGGTAATTCGTTGAATTCAGGTTCGGGAATATAAAAAGCATTGAAATCTCCGATTGAGCTGAATTGATCCAGCACTACCATATTTTGACCGATTCTGGATTCTTGCAGAGATATAAAGAATAACTCTGAGTTGTCGCGAGGACTTATCAAATCTGTGATCGCTCCACCATCGGATTCGCCCCAAATAACGATTTGTTTTCCGATTTTGACACTGGTATTCCCAAAACTGGTTTGCAGGAATGCTTCCTTGGTGTTTGTAGAATAGGTCACATCCTCATCTTCAGCTTTGGATCGATGGTCATTGCTCCAGTAGGCATTGGCTTTGGTATCGAATTGAAGGAAGAAGTGATTTCCAAAGAACTTTGAATATTCCAGTTGGATGGAGGATCTGTTTGATTGCACACCAGTAGGCTCTTCAGTTTTATAAGATGTCTCATGCATGATGGTGAATCGCGCAGGTTCCAGTAAATTCTTGAAGAAGGAAGTTTCTTCGGCTTCATCGAACGTTTCATCGAATTCTATTTCGTCAGAAAACTCGCCTACATCTTCACCTAAATCTCCCTCTTCAGAAAACTCCATTTCAAGAGAATCTTCTTCGAGTTCCAGTTCAGAATCGTCAAAGCTCTCGTGGTTATCTGCATAAGCAGAAACGGAACAAAAAAGGACAACCATTAGAATAAAAAACAATTTTTTCACTTTTAATTAATACGAAAGAATTGGTTCGCAATTTCATTGGATTAAGAAAATGGTTTCTATGATCATCCCGAAACTGCTTAGATTGAAATAGAAGAAAATGCCATTGTCTCTCCTGCGTAGACAGGAGTCCAGGTGCATAAACTGTTTACACTTTGTTGACTCAATAAGACAGCGTTGAATAAATATTTAATACATCTGGATCCCTGCCTTCGCAGGGATGACGAAAGATTATAGTGTTAATTAGTAGATTAATCTGCTCAATTTAAGGGTTTTGAAATCGCCCCACCTTACGGTTCTTTTTGAGAATATATCAACATTCAAAAAATGATATATCTTTTGATTTCAGATCTGTGCAAAAATGAATACTCAATTTGACACAGATCTTAAAGAAGTCGAACTGTTAATCAGCCAACAGCCAACAGCCAACAGCCAACAGCCAACAGCCAACAGCCAACAG
>JANQEC010000243.1 GCA_028278585.1 Cyclobacteriaceae bacterium
TCATTTAGATCGCTCTTCCCAATCCTGTCGCTGGTGTTTGCACTTTTTTGTGGTGGTGTGCATATGACAATTTCTTTACAACCCGCAAGTTTAGCCGGGATTGCCAGCATCAATAAAGTTGAAAAAAGAGGTGCGGATCCTCCAGGGATATAAAGTCCAACTTTCTCGATCGGAACACTTTTACGCCAGCAAGTAACACCAGGACTTGTTTCTGTTTTTTCTACGCCTATTTTTTGAGCGGTATGAAATTTAGATATGTTGGATTCTGCAACTTTAATTGCTTCCGCCAGTTCAGGGTCTATGGCGAACTCCTTGCCTTGAAGATCGATCCTTATCGTTTCTGACTCGACCTTATCGAATTCTTGATTGAATTGTATAAGTGCCTCATCACCACCTGCTCTTACTTCGGCCATGATCCGGGAAACATCACCCTCTAATTTAATAGCGTCTTCAAGAGGCCGTCTACATAATTCCTTCCAATCTAAAATGTCTGGATATTCAATTTTTTCCATTGGTAATTGTTAATTCGTCATTTAAACAATCATTTTTTCAATAGGGCAGACAAGGATTCCTTCTGCGCCTTTGTCTTTCAGCTGGTCGATTACTTCCCAAAAATCATCTTCACTAATTACACTATGGATACTACTCCATCCCTTTTCTGCAAGTGGAAGAACCGTCGGGCTTCTCATCCCGGGAAGCAAATCAATTATGGCATCAAGGTTTTTATTAGGTGCATTTAGAAGAATGTATTTGTTCTGATTAGCACCTTTGGCGGCTTGAATGCGGAAGAGAAGTTTGCCCAGCAAATTCTTTTTCGTAAGTGAGAGTTTTGAATTAGTGATCAGTACTGCTTCACTTTTCATGACTACTTCTACTTCTTTTAATCCATTGGCGAGTAATGTGCTTCCTGTACTCACAATATCAAATATTCCATCTGCCAGTCCTATTCCCGGAGCGATCTCGACACTTCCGCTGATTGTCTCTACTTCAGCATCAATTGAATTCTTCTCGAGGAAATCTTTAAGGATTGTTGGATAGCTGGTTGCGATTTTCTTTCCAGAAAACCAATTGAGGTCCGAATAGCTCTCTTCTCTTCTAATCGCTAAGGATAATCTGCACTTTGAGAAATCCAGTCGATTAATGATCTCTACATCCTGATCCTTTTCCAACACTTCATTTTCTCCAAGAATCCCGATATCGGCCACACCTTCAGCAACATATTGAGGAATGTCGTCATCTCGCAGATAGAAAACCTCAAGAGGAAAGTTGGATGAGGACGACATCAGTTTCCCACCATTATTGATCTTTATTCCGCATTCCTTAAGGAGTCCAAGACTCTTTTCATTAAGTCGTCCGGATTTCTGAATAGCTATTTTTAGTACTTCTTTCATTTTCTTTTGTCATTTGGTACTCTCCAAAATCTGGATTCACCTGTTCTCAAATGATTTCGAGTTGCGTAGCAACAAAAAAAGGCCCGTCGGTAATCGACGGGCCTTTTGTTATTCTTATAACTACAGCATCATCTTCTTACCTCTTCGTGAGAGAAGTTGTAATGATGTGCATGATGATGTAGTCTGTTTGTGTTCATTTTATTAAGATGCGAATATAGCATGCAATTCGAAATTTCGAACTATGAATCGAATCTTCTGCTTACTTCATCCCAGTTAATCACATTGAAAAAAGCACTAATGTAATCCGGGCGTCTATTTTGATAATTCAAATAGTATGCATGCTCCCAAACGTCCAGTCCAAGAATTGGTGTGCCGCCATTTCCAACACCAGGCATCAGTGGATTGTCTTGATTAGCTGATGAGCAAACATAAAGCGAGCCATCTGCTTTTTTACATAACCATGCCCAGCCACTACCAAATCTTGTTGCAGCAGCTTTACTAAAAGCATCTTTGAAATCATCAAAAGAGCCGAAGGCTGAGTTGATAGCATCTGCCAGGGCGCCGGAAGGTTCTCCACCTCCATCAGGGCTCATGCCGGTCCAAAACATAGAATGGTTGTAATGCCCGCCTCCGTTGTTCCGTATAGCCGGAATATCAGAGTGATGCCTGCAAACATCCTCAATGCTTTTCTCAGCAATAGGACCACCAGCTGCGTTGTTGAGATTGGTGACATATGCATTGTGATGTTTCCCATGGTGTATTTCCATGGTCTGAGCATCAATGTGGGGGCTCAGTGCATCGTATGGATATGGTAAATCAGGTAATTCAAAAGCCATAATTATTTCTTGTTTTTATGAGTTGTACAATTTGTGATGTGAAGGTAACAAAAACTGTAGATGTTTAGTTTGGTGTTGTGTTTGGTTGATTAGTTAAATGGTTAATTAGTTAAATGGTTAAATGGTTAAATGGTTAAATGGTTAATTAGATAATTAGATAATAGCGACTAACTAACTATTTAACTAATCAACCAATTAACTATTCCTCAGTCTCTTAAAGAAACCTTTGATCATTTCCTCACATTCAGACGCAAGGACACCCTCTTTTACCCCGGTTTTTGGGTGGACGATCTTTTTGTTAAAAACTCTGAATCCTCGTTCTGTGTCTTTTGCCCCGATAACAAGTTTGCCTATCTGTGTCCAAAAAAGTGCCCCGGCACACATGCTGCATGGCTCTAGTGTCACATATAGGGTACATTCATTCAAATATTTTGATCCCAGGTTATTTTGAGCAGCTGTAATTGCAAGCATTTCTGCATGTGCAGTTGCGTCTCCCAGTCGCTCCACCCGATTGTGATCTTTTGCTATAATCCTGTTTTCACAAACAACAATAGCTCCAACTGGAATTTCACCTTCATCAAAGGCTGCCTGAGCTTCAACAAGCGCCTGCTTCATAAAATGCTCTTCACTGAAAACACTCAATTCAGTCATTTGATCCGGATGCTTTGCATCATTTCCTCCGCCACATCTTCCCATTCGAACTGCATCCTCGCCGGGCACCCGAAATTGAAAAGTAAGACTTTGTCGTTGAAGGATGTGTATTGTATGTAGGTGTAGTTCCTTTCACCTTTTCCCGATGAAAAAACATTGTCATCGCGAACAGTGGAAACGAATTCAAAAACTATAAATTCACGTCCGTTGATTTCTTTTACACCATCCTGTATGAACTGTACTTCATCAAATAGTGCGTTGACACTTGCCTTGTAAAAGCCATAGATCACATCAGTATCCTGACTTGTCCATTGCATTGGATTGTCATTAACACTCAATGTCGCTTCCTGTGATTCGGTGGAATAGGTAGCCAATGGAATCTTAGAAGAAGCTATTTTTTCCATTCTGTCTTTGTGCGACATGTTGACAAATTCAGAGGAGATCTTAAGCGTAATTTCTTCACCTATTTTGACAGGAATAAGCTTTTGAGAAAACGTGTTGAAACCAGCAAACAAAAGTGTTAGTACAATTGAAATTCGCATGCTCAAAACTATACAGACTTAGGGATTGTCGATTTTGGATTGCCTCGATTTATTTTAAAATTTTGAATTCTTCTAATATAAAATTCAATCCACCTGTTATCGAGTTATTCTTGCAATCAAAATCTATCTTTGCCGCTAATTTTTGAATATATAAAAGTATCAAATGCTACGAACGCATACGTGTGGTGAATTGAGAATCGATCATGCCGGGAATCAGGTTGTTTTGACTGGTTGGGTCCAAAAGCAGCGTGACAAAGGTGGGATCGTATATATTGATCTCAGGGATAGGTACGGGATCACTCAGCTCATATTTGAAGAAGGGGTTACGGATCCGGCTCTGATAGAAAAAGCGAAAAATGTTGGCCGGGAGTTCGTATTGAGTGCCAAGGGAGAAGTTGTGGAGCGTTATTCCAAGAATGATAAAATACCTACCGGAGAAATAGAAATTCGGGTTTCTGAACTTGCGGTTTTGAATGTTTCAAAAACTCCACCTTTCACGATCGAAGAAGAGACTGACGGTGGTGAGGATCTAAGAATGCAATACAGGTACCTGGACATCAGGAGGGAGGCTGTGAGAAAAAAGCTGGAATTGAGGCATTTGATGATGCAAAAAGTACGTGAGTATTTGACGGGTGAGAAATTCATCGAAGTTGAAACCCCTTATCTGATAAAATCCACACCTGAGGGAGCACGAGACTTCATTGTACCTTCCAGAATGAACGAAGGAGAGTTTTACGCACTCCCACAGTCCCCACAAACATTCAAACAGCTACTGATGGTCGCAGGTTTGGATCGCTATTATCAGATCGTTAAATGCTTCCGGGATGAAGACCTTAGAGCTGATCGACAACCTGAGTTTACCCAGATTGATTGCGAAATGGCCTTTGTTGAACAAGAAGATGTGCTCAACATGTTTGAAGGCATGACGAAGTTTCTCTATAAGGAAATACGACAAATTGAACTCGAAGACTTCAAACGAATTTCCTACCAGGAAGCCATGGAAAAATATGGGTCTGATAAGCCTGACCTGAGGTTTGGAATGGAATTTATCGAGTTGAATGAATTAGCCCAGGGGAAGGGTTTTGGTGTGTTCGACAGTGCTGAATTGGTGGTGGGGATCAACGCTTCAGGTTGCGCCGAATATTCACGAAAACAACTGGATGCATTGACAGATTTTGTGAAAAAACCTCAAATTGGTGCCAAAGGCCTTGTTTATGTCAAGTGGAATGAGGACAAGAGTTTTAAATCTTCGGTAGATAAATTCTTTGATCAGGCGGCTCTTGAGGCTTGGGGTGAAAAAATGAATGCTAAACCAGGAGATTTATTGCTCATTTTAGCTGGAGAAAAAGATCAAACCAGAAAGGCACTGAATGAGTTGAGGCTGGAAATGGGAGAGCGACTGGGGCTAAGAGATAAGAACAATGTGGTTCCTTTATGGGTGTTGGATTTCCCATTACTGGAGTGGGATGAAGATACCCAACGATATCATGCCATGCACCATCCGTTTACTTCGGCAAAACCAGAAGATGTGGATAAGCTTGATTCTGACCCTGGAAATGTTAGGGCCAATGCGTATGACCTGGTGATCAATGGGGTAGAGGCAGGAGGTGGGTCCATTCGGATTCATGACCGGGAGCTTCAGGCGAAGATGTTCAAAACCCTTGGGTTTTCGAAGGAGGAAGCAGAAGATCAGTTTGGATTCCTAATGGGAGCATTTGAGTATGGAGCACCACCACATGGAGGTATCGCATTTGGATTCGACAGAATGTGTGCAATAATGGCCGGAGAAGAGAGTATTCGGGATTTTATTGCATTTCCGAAGAATAATTCAGGAAGGGATACAATGATTGATTCACCATCCAAAATTTCTTCTGAACAACTGGCAGAATTAGGTATTGATTTAAATCAGAAAAGCAATTCATAGTATTTAGTTCTTTTTGTGTAATTTTTGTGGTAAATAATCACCCATGACCAAGAAATTTTTACTTTACTCTGCGCCATTTTTCTTTCTATTTGCAGCGCTCTCCTTGTTTGAGCCATGGCTTTATAGAAACGTTTTTTCTAGTACGTCCATCGATCGGCTTGGAGGTAAAGAATTTCAGATTATTGCTCACAAAGGAGCTTCCGGACTTGCTCCTGAAAATACAATGGCAGCTTTTGGAAAGGCTCTGGAATTAGGTGTCGATCAGATTGAGTTAGATGTGCGACATACGCTGGATGAGGAGATTGTAGTATTTCATGATCAAACGTTAGATCGAATCGCAAAAGATACGCTTGGAAACCGAATCACCGGTGATATTCACGATTACACGTTGGCTGAAGTTAAGCAGTTTGATGTCGGCTCACATTTTGACTCAAAATTTGCAGATCAGCGTATTCCGACCCTTAAGGAAGCGTTGGATTCTATCAATGGCCGGTGCAAAGTTCTGATTGAAATCAAGCACATGGATCATCCACACTACCATGACTTTGCTGAGAAATTGGTTGAAATAGTTATGGCAGAAGAGAATGGCGAGGATTGGATCATCCTCCAATCATATGAACCAAAATACCTTGATGAAGTGCATGATTTGGATTCATTAATTCAAACGAAAGCCCTGATCATAGGTGAAGATTCCGCTCCTTTGGTGGCATTTTATATTGAAACAAGGATGCACATGGGCAGGGCCAAAGAAGGAAACCGAATGCGTGCAATCAATCCTGATTGGGAAACACTTTCTCCCAGAAGAGTATTCCAAATGCATGCACAGGGCTTTGAAGTTCATGCATACCCTGTAAATACCCGTGATGATATGATAAAAATGCTAAACGCAGGTGTTGACGGGATCATCACTGACTTTCCGGACGTAGCGATTGATCTAAGAACGGAGTTGTCCAACCTGGAGTGATACTCTAAATTGAGAACCATTATAATAAATTGAGTAATTACTAACTACTAACTACTAACTACTAACTACTAACTACTAACTACTAACTACTAACTACTAACTACTAACTACTAACTACTAACTACTA
>JANQEC010000268.1 GCA_028278585.1 Cyclobacteriaceae bacterium
AGTACGAAAGATTGGTTGCGCATATGGTTGCACGTGTAGTTTCTGATAGTATGGATAGGGAAGAGCTCTGCCAGGATGTTTTTGTGAAGATTTATGAGAAGCTGAATACTTTTCATTTCGATTCCAAGTTATCCACATGGATAGCTACCATTGCTTTTCGGATGGCTGTTAATTTTGCAAAAAAGAAACGGTTAAACCAGGTGGATTTTGATTCGGTTGAATTTCAGATTCCTGATTCAGCCAGATCGTATGAAGATGAAGATTTGAGTAGGTTTGTGGTTAAACTGGTTGATCAGCTTCCTGCAAGCTACAAATTGGTTTTAACATTGTTTTATTTGGATGGTTTTAGTTATCCTGAAATTGTTGAGATAACAGAAATGCCTGAGGGGACAGTTAAGAATTATTTGCATAGAGCTAAAAGTAAGTTGAAAATTATAATAGAAGAACACGCTAGAAAGGAGGTTGAACTGGTATGAAAAATTTTGATAAAATTGTTGAAGATGGTTTGAGGATGGAGACAGACTTCAAACTGGGTCTGGACTTTAAAGACAAGGTGGTTAAACTGATCAGAAAACGTGAGCGAATTTCACAACGAAAATTTTATTTAATGATCGCCTTGGGCATGATTACAATTGTTGGTTCCGGTTTAGGTGTTGTGCTTTATTTTGCTGATTTTCAGGCATTTGCATCACTTGGACAAATAGTGCCTTTAGCTGTTTTGGTAGGAAGTTTGGTTGCAGGAATACAATACCTTGACAAGAAGCTGGTGAAAGATAAAATGTTTAAACAACTCGCTTGATAATCTCCCATTCAAGCATATAACTGGCAGTACTTCCTTCCTTTGCAACCTTCATTGTAGTGAAATAGGTAGATGCACGATCCTCTTCTTCTACGTGCATTGTAAATGTCCCCAACAAATCGTTCTTGCTCAAAAAATCAAAATCCCATAACTCAACCACCATGTCATGATCGGTCTTGTGAATGAACTCTTTATTGACCTCCTTTTTTTCTCCTGAATTGATGGATTTATAAGGTCCGCCCGGCCATAGTTTCTTTCCTTCGTATTTTAAAAACACCTCATCTTTGTCAACTTCATCATTCAATGTGCAGTGGAGACTCAGTATTTTGATATGCATGTTACAAACTATTAGATGACCATAGAAAGATAATGAATCCCTGCAAAAAAGGTTAATCGAAAGGCTCCCAAAGTTCTATTTTTCTACCCTCAGGATCCATAATCCATCCAAACTTTCCGTATTCATACTCCTCAACTTTGTCGATTACCTCAACCCCTTCTTTTCGTAACTGATCCAATAGTTTGGTAAGGTTCTCCACCCGGTAGTTGAACATATACTCTTTCTCGCTGGGCCCGAAGTAGTCTGTATCACTTTGAAAAGGTCCCCATACTGTTCGTCCTATTTTTTCCTTGTCATCTATATCCCGCCATCTGAATAGCCCACTATATTGGTCCATTTCTATTCCGAGATGCTTTTCATACCATTTTTTCGTTTTTTCCGGATCTTCTGTTTTGAAAAAGACACCACCAATTCCTGTTACTCGTTTCATGTTTTTTCTTCAAATGAAAACGAGGAAGAGGTAGGAGTCAAGATGGAATTACAAAATCATCCGAAAGGGTGAGTCATTTTTGATTGGCATCTTCAAAGTAGAGGCAATTGCTGCAGAGGTAATTAACAGCATATACTTTAAAAATTCCTTCATACCTCGTAGTTAAAAATACTGGTTTGGTCTTTGCTTTACAACCACTGATAAAAAATCGACTATTTTTAAAATCTATCTTTGCGATCTTGCGTTGAAGAGACAAATAATTGTTGACTATGTACAAACTAGTGTTGATAGCGGCGTTTGCCATTCTTACCTCTTTCGGGATATCTACGGGAATCCCTTCCAATACCATACTTTCGACAGGCGATACACTTAAAGTTCTCGAACCCAAACCTGAACATGCAAGTGAAGCCTATGTTATCACCAACCTGCTCAAACGCTATCACTATAGAAAACTTCCTTTGTCTGACTCAATTTCAAATGTAATTTTTGAAAACTACTTCACATCGATAGATCCAAACAAGGCCTATTTCTTCAAAGACGATATCAAACAATTCGAAGGTCTTAGATATAAACTGGATACCCAAATTCCGGAAGGTGACTTGGATTTTGCCTATCATGCCTTTGAACTTTACAGGGAAAGAGCACTGAATAGAATCGACTATGTGTTCAAACTACTTGAAACAGAGTTTGATTTCACAAAGAATGAGTCCTACACTTTTGATCGGGAAAAGGAAGATTGGCCAACAAATGATGCAGAGAGAGATGAGGTTTGGAGAAAGATCATTAAAAGCCAGGCACTCACCTACAAACTATCAGGCAACGATTGGGAAAAGACGGTTAAAGGTCTAAAGAGGAGATATGAACGCATTCAAAAGGCAATTTATCAATACAACAGTGAGGATGTATTTCAAAGCTACATGAATGCGTACACCAATGCCTATGATCCTCATACGGATTATTTTTCGCCACCTGATGCTGCAAATTTTCAAATTGATATGAGTCTTTCTTTAGAAGGAATTGGAGCGAGGCTAATGCAAAATTTGGACTACACCCAGGTAGCGGAAATTATACCAGGAGGCCCCGCATACAAAAGCAAGCAGATTCTTAAGGATGACCGAATCATTGGTGTTGCTCAGGGAGAGGACGGTGAATTTCTTGATGTGATTGGATGGAGGCTCGATGATGTTGTTGCAAAAATCCGGGGACCAAAGGGAACAGTTGTACGATTACAAATTCTGAAAGCCAGCAAAGGTCAGAATGCACTTCCGGATACACTTCGACTGGTAAGAGACAAAATCAAGTTAGAATCGCAAGCTGCCAAAGCAGAATTGATACCAATCTCAGAAGGTAATTCGACCTATAAGCTGGGAGTCATTACCGTACCTAGTTTTTATCTGAATTTTGACGAGCTGAATGCTGGTGTAAAGGACTATCGCAGTACCACCAGGGATGTTAAGAATCTAATAACGGATTTGAAAAAGCAGGGGATGGACGGACTATTGATCGACCTTCGATTCAATGGAGGGGGATCTTTACAAGAAGCAATCGAGATGACAGGCTTATTTATTCCGGATGGACCAGTAGTTCAGGTCAGAAATACAGACCAGTCGGTAGATAAGATGGATGATACAGATGGTGGAGTGGTTTTTTACGATGGACCATTGGCAGTTATGGTGAATCGAGGTAGTGCTTCAGCATCCGAAATTTTCTCCGGCGCGATCCAGGATTACAAACGAGGAGTGATCATTGGAGAGAGTACGTTCGGTAAAGGCACTGTGCAGAACATCATTGACTTGGATCGCTACATACGAAACCCAGACATGAAACTAGGGCAGCTGAAAATGACCCTGGCAAAATTCTATCGAGTCACTGGAAGCAGCAACCAACGAATTGGCATTGCACCTGATGTGCAGTTCCCCTCGATATACGATGCAGACGAATATGGTGAGGCAAGCAGACCGAATTCTTTGCCTTGGGATGAGATTGCCAATGCCAATTTCAAGCCTACCAATAATATCGACGAAGAGCTCCTGGATAACCTGAATGCTTTGTATAGGAATCATCTGAATACTGATAAGGACCTTCAGAAATTGATGAAAGAAATCGAGGAAGCAAAAGAAAGAAGAAGACAATCCTCCGTCTCTTTGAATTACGAGGAAAGAAGACAGCCGGAACCTGAACAGCAAGAAGGACTTTCAGCATCTGTTGACCAGGATGAAGTATCCGTGGATGATGAGATCAAAAAGAAGTTGGAAGAGGATCCATATTTAAAAGAGGGCCTACGATTGCTTGCAGAAATTACAAGAAAAAAGATTGGCTAAGCAACCTTAGTCATCTTTTCCTGTCTTATAGATAAACTTAAAAGGTCATGAGAAATCTATTGATATTGACGGCTACTCTAGCCTGTAGTCTATCATTTGGACAAACAGTATTGGCATCCGCAGAACTTGAAGCACAAAACATCAAAGAAGTACGAGTAGAAGGATTGTTTTGCGATGTATATGTTGAACAAGGAAGTCGCAATTATTTGGATGCGATTATTCGTGGTAGAGGAGATAAAGGAGACTTTGAATTCGATACGGAAATATCCGGATCGACACTTCTGGTGAAAGTTATAAAACGAGATCGTTCCTGGCGGAGCTGGAACATGACGGAAGCAAAGATTGAACTTACAATACGTGATGGTGTGCGTTTGGACATTGACAATTCTTCAGGTGATATTTATGTAACAGATCTGAATACGGAAGACTCAGAAATAGAAGCGACAAGTGGGGATATTACTCTTAAAAGAATAAACGCAGACCTTGAAGTGGAAACCTCTTCTGGTGATATTGAGATCAACGAATTGGTGGGAAGGTTAGAAATGGAATCAACCAGCGGAGACCAACAGATTTATAATTCTGATGGAATTATTGATACGCGTGCCAGTTCTGGTGACATTACGATTTCTGATTTTGATGGCGACCTGGAAATAGAGGCCACATCCGGAGACATAGAACTCAAAGGTGGAAAAGGTGCCATTTCTGTACGCACGTCATCAGGAGATATTGATGGAAATGATATTGAACTAACTGGGAATGCCTACTTCAAAGCAACTTCAGGAGATGTTGAAATTGATTTTATTAATGACCTGAGAGACCTCAGTTTTGATCTTACCGCAACCTCCGGAGATCTGGATGTTGGTAACCGATCTGGTGAAAAGAAACTTTACCTTGACCGTGGAGGATATAAGATTGTTGGTGTCACTTCGAGTGGCAACCAAGAATATGAGAATTAGACATAAGTCCAATACGGACTAGCGGCCGAAGTAGCTTTAGCCGTCTTAAATCCTACTCAGTTCCTCCTTCAACTCAGGAAATTTTCTGAAAAATTCCTTGGCCTGCTCACTCGTATTGAACCTCATGTTGTAAGTTCCTTGCTCATGTTTCACGTGAACTTCCATCCAGACAGTTTTGAAATTCTTGAACTGCTCTTTTCTTAGGACATCTTCATAAGACAGGTTATCATGGTAGTACTTGATGAGCTCATTCTTCTTGGGGAATATTAACTCATGTTCATCCAATAGTTCTTTTACTCTATCTGTCCATGGCTTAAAGGCTACTCCATGTGAAGGTTTGCTATTTGCGTAGTATCTCACATTGCTAAAATAATTAGCAATTGATAATATTCATATTGATAAATAATGGTATGTGTAGAAAACAGTTCTATTCGTCCTTTAGAACGTGAGCAGGGTTTGCCAGGGCAGTCTTATACGCCTTGATGCTTACCGTTATAATTGTCAGAGCAATGGCTCCAATTAAAGCATAAACGATAAATAGTACATCAAAAGTGACATGGTAGGTGAAAATGTCAAGCCATTCCTTCATCAGCAAGTAAGCAACAGGACTAGCCACGATTCCTGATATGATGATAAGGTAAAGGAAATCCTTGTTGATCATTGTCAGAATTTCATAGACCGAAGCCCCGAGGACTTTTCGTATTCCCACTTCCCTTATCCTTCTGTTTGTAGTTGCTGTTGCCAGCCCGAAAAGTCCCAGACAGCCAATAACGACCGAGATAAATGAGAAAGCAACAAAAATAGACTGGAAGTTATATACGATTGTATACTGATTTCTCAGATCATCATCCATAAATGTTGCATCAAAAGGAACAGTGGGTACCATTTCTTCCCATGTAGCTTCCAACTTAGCATAAAGAGTGGTCGGATCCGAAAGGTCTACATTAACAAGAAGAGAAGAATATCGATTGTTCCATACAGGAAGAATTCTTGCTGGTTCGATTCGTTTATACAATCCTTCAAAATTGAAGTTTCGAACGACTCCAATAACTTTCCGAATGTATGGCTCACTTCCGAATTTCTTACCAATGGCATCATTGGCATCTTTCCACCCAAAACTGTTGATGCATGCTTCATTGACCACAATTGCTTCTGCTGAATCACTTTTGAATTCTTTCGAATAGAAGCGACCGGTGATCATTTCCATTTCCAATGTTTTGGAAAAATCAGGATCAACACGGAGAGTATAAATACTGGATGTAACAGTTGTTCCTTCACCAGTTTCGACATCTGTGGTGCTGTTGCTAAGACCATAAACCGGATATGAATTACTTACAAAGGAAACACTGTTAACTGTCGGTAATTGCTGGAATCTTTGCCTTAGAAGATCTACCTGATTCCTAACTTCCGAATGGCCTCTGAAATTGATATGAACGACTCCATCAGTCTTCATACCAAGATCCTTATTTTCAATGAATGATACTTGATCATTCATCACAAGTATAGAAATGAGTAATACTACAGTTGCTGTGAACTGCGTAATAACCAGTCCCTTTCGTAATAAACTGTATTGTGTTCCACTTTTGAGATTTCCTTTTATCACCTTGATTGCTGAAACTTTTGAAATAAGGAATGCAGGAAGTAAGCCTGCTATAAATGTCAATAGCAGAACAATACATACGAGGTAAACAATATGATCTAATGACATCAGCATAAATTGTTCGTAACCTGTTATGTTCTGGAAGTAGGGGAGCACCAAAACAACCAGACCCAATGCGATAACTACAGAGATCGATACGATTAGAAATGACTCGACCAGGTATTGCAATATCAGCTGCTTTCGTTCTGCACCAATGACTTTGCGGATCCCGACTTCTTTGGATCGATTGATTGCATTTGCCGTAGCAAGGTTGATATAGTTAATGCAAGCAAGT
This sequence comes from Cyclobacteriaceae bacterium, assembly GCA_028278585.1. GTDB lineage: Bacteria > Bacteroidota > Bacteroidia > Cytophagales > Cyclobacteriaceae > Ekhidna. Next base: position 6,778 of record JANQEC010000268.1, read on the forward strand.
AGCAGGATGACGATTGCAACCGCAATGAAGACCAGGACGATCCTAATATCTCCGTTTTGGTAATCGTAACGAAGATTTGATTCAAGATGAATGGACCCAAGCGGTTGAAGAAAGTATTCGTAGGACATACCTCTTTCTACCCAATCCGCTAACTTTTCGCCAATAAAAGCAGTGATTTTTTTCCCCAATTCGGTTGGATCAGTACCTTCGGAAAGCAACAAATAAGTCTGAAATGATCCGCCACCCCAATCTTCATCCACTGAAGGGTAGTTCCAGAGCTGTTTCACAATCAAAAGCGGTATTAGTGCCTTAAATTGCATTTGTGAAGTTTCTGGAGGATCTTCCATAAGGCCGGTCACTATAAGCTCAATCTGATCAAGTTCTACAGATTCTCCAATGGGGTTTTTATCTCCAAAATACTTTTTGGCTAATGATTCAGTCAAAATGATCGACTGAGGATCGCTCAGTGCTGTGTTCTTATTCCCTGAAATCAAATTGAAATCAAATATCTCAAGAAAATTATGGTCCACTAAACCTAACCCCGATTCGAAGAAGTATTGGTTATTTACTGATATGCGTTCAGAGGTAGGGGTGAATCTTGCTGACTCTTCGATTTCCGAAAAAATATCGTCCAGTTGAGCACCAAGAGCGGGCCCCGATGGAGCTTGACTGAACGTTTCACTGTCACTCTTGAAGGTATTGGAAATACGATAAATGCGATCTCCTTTCTCATGGAAAGTATCATAGTTTACTTCCTTATTTACCCAAAGAAAGATCAGGATGAAGCAGGCCAGACCTGAGCTAAGACCAACCGTATTTAAAATGGATGAGAGTTTTTGTTTTCTTATGTTCCGAAAAGAAACTTTAAAGTGTCCGAGTAGCATAGTATTTGAGTTTTGACTTTTTATGTTGATTATATGAGGTCGAAAATGCATGAATACATCAAGAATGAACATCCACTTTGCCTTTCTATGGTTCCCGGTAACTATTCGCTCATTGTAGTACTCGAAAAAGGCACCCTGTAAATCTTCTAGTAGCTCGGGTTTGCAATACCATTCCAAGAAACGATTTGCCCAACTCGGTGGTGTAGAAGACTCTTTCATCAGGCTTTCGCAATTGTTTGTTCATTGATCATGTCCCACAATACGTCTCTGTGAGATTTTGCGAGTTCTAACGCCTTTCTTCCTGCTGTTGAAATGGTAAACATTCGTTTTCGACGACCACCTCGCTCTGCAGTAGCAGCGCCCATTTTGGAATCTACCAGTCCTTTTTTAAGCAATCTTGAAAGGGAAGCGTGAACCACACTATGAACAACTTTCCTGCCTGTAATTCGCTCTAATTCTTTTGCGATGGCTACACTGTACGCTTCGCCTGGCTTGGCAACTACTATAAGCAGAACCAGCTCTTCAAATTCTCCTAGATTCGTTCCTTTCACTTTATTTCTGTCGTTTTTGTATATGTTATACTTGTAAAAATAATATTAGTTACGTTTTTGTATACAAAATGGTTAAGTATTTGAATTTGATATATCAATCAATTGTTTATTTTGTAGGGGAGTTGGTGTTGTAATATTGTTTAAAAGAAACCCTTAAACATCCAAATTATGAAGACGTTTCTTGCTTTATGGTTCCTTTTTTCAATATCTATCTGTGACGCACAAATATCTGAAACAGCTTTGACAGCAGTTGATGATATGATCAAGAAAAAAATGACCGAAGATGGAATCCCTGGTCTTTCGGTAGCTATTGCGGTTGACGGTACGCTGGCATGGTCAAAAGGCTATGGATATGCAGATTTGGAACATAAAGTTAAAACGATACCTGCTACTGCTTATCGTAGTGCATCCATTGGAAAACCAATTACAGCAACAGCTATCATGCAATTGGTTGAAGCCGGCAAACTAGATCTGGATGAAGAAATTCAAACGTATTGTTCAGTGTTTCCCAAAAAGAGATGGCCGATCACGACAAAGCACTTGCTGTCACATACAAGTGGGATCCGTCACTATGGTGTGCCTGAAAATCTGGAGGAATTGAATAGTAAGGTCCACTACGAGAATATCATTGATCCACTGGATATTTTCAAGGACGATTCACTTCTTTTCAAACCCGGATACGGTAGACAATATAGTACCTATGCTTACAACCTCCTGGGTTGCGTGTTGGAGGGTGCTGCTAAGATGGAATTCATGACTTACTTACAGGCACGTCTTTTTACAGTTGCCAATATGCCTAACACACGGGTTGACAATCCTTACCTTATTATACCTAACCGCTCTTCTGGATATGCCTTGTCAGAGCAAGGCGAATTGCAGCATAGTGAATATGTAAATATGAGTAATAAAGTTCCGGCTGGTGGATTCATAACAACCGTTGAAGATCTAGCAAATTTTGCAAGTGCTTTTATGAGCGAGAAATTAGTTAGTAGAAAATATATGGAGTTAATGATGACCCCTCATAAAGCCGAAGACGGTGAGATCATGGGTAATGGATTGGGTTGGGCCCTGATTCCAGATGAAAAATGGTACGGGGAAAGAGAAGCGTTTCATGGTGGGGGAACTCCAGGGTTAAGCGGAATTCTATACCTCTTGCCCGACAAAAATTTTGCAATCGCTATACTAATGAATCTTGAGGGAGTAGATGAACGAGTTGACCTGGCAGCTCAAATTGCAGTCAAAGTATTGGATCTCGATAAGTAAGAATTAGAAAATCAATTTCCAGTAGTCAGTTATTGGTCCTGGGAGTGACCACTAAACTTTTGTTTTATAGGGTTCTAATGAACATTTTTGTTATCCTTGGGAATCTAACCTAATGTTTAAAACATCTAACCTAAAAGTATTCTAATGGAAAAACCATACATTGACTCCAATACCAGTCTGCCCGAGATTACAGTCAAAGCGATAATTCTTGGAGCTATTCTGTCCATTGTTCTGTCTGCAGCAAACGCCTATTTTGGATTGTTTGCCGGATTGACAGTGTCAGCTTCTATTCCGGCGGCTGTAATTTCAATGGCGTTATTGAAAGTCTTCAAGAATTCCAACATTCTGGAAAACAACCTGGTTCAGACTTCTGCTTCAGCCGGTGAGTCTCTGGCAGCCGGGGTGATTTTTACCATGCCGGCATTAGTAATTATGGGATACTGGGAAGAGTTCAATTATTTTGAAACGATGGCCATCGCTATGTGTGGTGGTGTCCTGGGTGTTCTGTTTACCATTCCACTTCGAAACGCGCTAATTGTAAAAGAGAAATTGAAGTTTCCGGAAGGCGTTGCTACAGCTGAAGTTTTGAAAACAGGAGAAGAAGGAGGGAAGGCAGTAAAGTATCTGGTGTGGGGGTCCTTGATTGGAGGCTTATTTAAACTTGGAGATTCCGCCATCAATCTATGGAATGGAACGTGGCAAAAAGCGACGCTGATCAATGAAAAGATCTATGCCTATTTTGGATTGAATCTTTCTCCGGCATTGATAGCAGTAGGTTACATTGTAGGGTTAAATATTGCTTTCCTGGTATTCCTTGGTGGAGTAATTAGCTGGTTCATTGCAATCCCGGCATATATTGCCATTAACGGACCACAAGAAGGAGTGAGTGCGGTAACATTGGGTAGCAATATTTGGAATTCGCAGATTCGTTTTTTAGGTGTGGGTGCAATGGTTGTTGGAGGATTGTGGGCCTTGTTGAGTCTTGCAAATTCTTTAGGAACCGCTTTCAAATCAGGTATAGATGCGTTCAGAGGTGGCGGAACAAAAATGAAAGATCTTATCCGGACCGAGATGGATACCCCAATGTCATGGGTGTTAATCGGTATTGGTGTATTGGTGGTTCCTATCTTCATGATTTACCTGACTGCAATCAGTGATGTCACCATTACAATAACCATGACATTAATATTGGTTGTTGCTGGCTTTCTTTTTTCTGCTGTAGCAGGCTACATGGCCGGGTTGGTAGGAAGTTCAAATAACCCAATTTCCGGAGTGACCATTGCGACAATATTGGCTTCTTCGCTATTGTTACTTACCCTCATGGGTACCGGAAATGAATTGAGCGGGGCCGCTGGAGCAATTCTTATTGGAGCAGTAGTCGCTTGTGCGGCAGCAATAGCAGGAGATAACATGCAGGACTTGAAAGCCGGGCATATATTGGGTGCGACTCCATACAAACAGCAAATCATGCAGATGGTGGGAGTAATTGCGGGAGCACTTGTCATTCCATTTGTAATGAATGCACTTTTGATTGCCTACGGAATGGGTGCTCCGACAGCCGAACAACCAAATTCCCTGACCGCGCCTCAAGCAACCTTAATGCAGAGTGTAGCCCAAGGAATTTTTGGAGGAAATCTTCCCTGGAACATGGTGTATATAGGTGCAGGTATTGGAATAATCATTATCATCATCGATCAATACCTTAAATCGAAAGGGTCTGAATTCCGCATGCCAGTTTTAGCAGTAGCTGTTGGTTTGTATCTCCCGTTTCAGTTGGACTCAGCAATATTTGTTGGAGGCCTGTTGGCTCATTTTTTAAGTAGAGCAACAAAGAATAGTGGCAACATGGAAAAAGCCGGAAATGCTGGATTACTACTTGCTTCAGGTTTGATTACCGGAGAAGCATTGATGGGGATCATAATAGCGATTGCGATTGTGCTTGGGTTCCAAACAGCAGCTCCTCATAGCTTCACCTTTATTTATCAAAACGTTGGCCTGGCAATCTTAATCTTGATTATCTGGTTTGTTTACAGATCTGTGATCAAAGTTTCTAAAGAACCATAGGTTCTGTCCGATTACGTACGAATTAAGTGTACACCGCGCATCACTATCTAAAATGATGTGCGGTGTAACTGTTTATAAATCAGCTATTTGAATAGAATGGCATGATTTTAACCATGGGATAGGTAACCAAACCAGAATTCCATGCTCAAGAATTACTTCAAAACAGCCATTCGAAATCTTTCCAGGAAAAAAGCGTATAGCATTCTCAATATTATTGGGCTTGCACTTGGAATAGGGTGTTCACTTGTTATTTATAAAGTGATCATTTTTGAAAACAGCTTTGACAAGCATCAAGCTAATTATGATCGGATCTATCGGGTTGTGAATGAACACATAAGGGCGGATGAAGTGGACAGGGGTATGGGCACGCCACATCCTGTTGCCCCGGCGATCATTGAAGAATTCCCTGAGGCTGCAGATGTGGTCAGAACGCATTACATATGGGGCGATCAGGTGAATGTGAGGGAAGGAGATGAGGTGAAAAAATTTCTTCTTGAAGATGGCATGGTGTTTACGGAAAACAGCTTTTTCAGGATATTCAATGTGGACTTTAAGGCTGGGAATCCTGAAACGGCATTGACAGAACCAGGAACAGCCGTTATATCAGAATCTGAAAGTCGTAGATTTTTCGGATATGGTGTTGGGGCTGAAGTTGAAGCCATGGGCAAAACCATCAATGTTGGAAATAAAATTGATTTCAAAATAGTTGGCGTTATAGCCGATCCTCCAGAGTCTACAAATTTTCCTTTTACAATCTTACTCGAATATTCAGGCCAGAAGGTACATAATCCATACTTTGGAGATGGTCAGCGTTGGAATTCGACCAGTTCGAACACAAATACATATTTGTTAGCAAATGATGGATTCGATCCTGTAGCTTTTGATGAGAAGATGGTCGGCTTTGTTGACAAACATTATGAAGAAGGTGCATCCAAACGAAGAATGTTCCTATCTCAGCCTTTGTCTGCCTTACATTCGGATGATGTGTATGGAAATTATACCTATTCAACTTCACCTGAATTGATTCTTGCTTTGACCTTCATTGCAGTTTTTTTGGTCTTAACAGCATGTATTAATTTCATCAACCTCGCCACAGCTCAGGCAGCAAATCGATCTAAGGAAATTGGTATACGAAAAGCGATTGGTGGATACACTCGCCAGCTGGTGCTTCAGTTTTTCTCTGAAATAACGGTAATCTCCTTTCTGGCTATTCTTCTCTCGCTTGCTGTAGCAGAGTTCATGTTTGTACAACTGGAAGAGGTCATAGGAACCCGGCTGCAGTTGGATATCCTGAGTGATATTCAAACCATCGGGTTTTTACTTATTTTATTTATTGGCGTTAGTTTCTTGTCAGGATTTTATCCATCGATTCTTCTCTCCAGAATGAATACAGTGCTTGCACTGAAAAATAAAATTACAGCGAAGACTCATTCAGGAGGACTGAATCTTCGCAAAGCGCTGGTCGTGACTCAATTTACAATTTCACAGTTCTTAATTATCGGCACGGTGATCATCTCCGCCCAGATGGAATATTTCACAACGAAAGATTTAGGTTTTGACAAAGAAGCTATTGTTAAATCATACCTTCCTGAGCAGGATGTAACCAAAACGGAGCGATTCAAACAACATCTACTCTCAGATCCTTCTATTGCTGATGTCACCTTTGCTCTTAGCTCACCTACTGGAAATTCAAACTCGCATTCCAACTTTAATTATGCTCCTTTGAATTCAGAAGATAACTACGATGCAAGCTACAAGTGTGCAGATGAACGGTATATGGATGTCTATGGGCTTGAATTACTAGCTGGTAGAAACTTTGTTAAAAATGATAGCAGTGATTACTTAATTATCAATGAGCGAACCGCTCGGCTGATGGGTTTTGGTGATGACTATGAAGGTGCAATAGGAGAGACTTTCACAAGCGGCTGGAGAGGTGACAAAAAAATAATTGGAGTCATGAATGATTTTCACTCACAAGATTTAAGTGAGGGTTTGGCATACGTTTTTCTCATTTATGAGCCAAGTGTTTTTTACGAGATAGCGTTTAAGACAGCAAAAAATGCAAATGTGAAAGGCGCCATTAGCCACTTTGAAAATTCATGGGAAAAAGTGTATCCTGAATACGTTGTGGATTGGCAATTTTACGATGAAGAGCTTGCCGAAAATTATGAGCAGGAACAAAACATTGCTTCACTGATGAACACTTTTACGATCGTCTCGATCTTGATTGGATGCCTCGGTTTATATGGGCTCATCTCGTTCATAGCAGCAAATAGAACAAAGGAAGTGGGAATAAGAAAAGTACTGGGAGCAAGTGTTGGAGCGATTATTCAAAAGTTCACATTAGAAATTTTGATCCTTGTTGGAATTGCTTTTGCAGTGGCTGCACCATTGGCCTACCTTATTCTGAATCAATGGTTGGATAATTACATGTTCAGAATAAATATAGGTGCTGAATTCTTCATCATAGCCTTTCTGGCGACGCTTATTGTGGCCGTTTTGACAGTAAGTCATCGAACCATTTCGACAGCAATGATAAATCCTGCAAGAACTTTGAAAGACGAGTGAGCAGACATCAGAACTTTACATATATTTGGTGAATTCGCAAATGCTAATCATCATATATGAGCAAGGATCAGTTTAGTAACAGGTGGGGAATTGTTTTGGCCTCACTTGGAATGGCTATTGGTGCCGGAAACCTTTGGAGATTTCCGCGACTGGCAGGACAGTATGGAGGCTCTTTCATCTTACTTTGGATACTTTTCTTATTTATATGGTCCATTCCTCTGCTGCTTTCCGAATTTGCAATTGGTAAAAAATACAAGAGTGGTGTCATTGGCTCATTTGCCCAGTTCGCAGGAAAGAAATACACCTGGATGGGGTTTTTCATCACCCTCTGTACATTGGGAATCGCTTTTTATTATTCGATCGTTACAGCATGGGCTTTCCGATATCTTACCTTTTCTGCAAGTGGTATTTTTTCATCTACTTCGTTGCAGGATAAACTCAATGCAAACCCCGAATACCTTAATGTGTTCTGGAATAGTATTTCCAATGGTGATTGGACAACGGTAGTTGTTTATATCGTGGTTATTTTTCTTGGAGCTTTTATTTTAATAAGAGGAGTGCAAAATGGATTGGAGAAGGCAAACAAATTATTGATCCCTAGTTTGTTTGTTTTGCTTGTCATCATTGTGATTGTCTCGCTGAACATGGAAGGAGGCATAAGAGGCCTTGAATACATGTTTGCAATTGATACCGCACACTTTTCAAATCCTACCATTTGGATAGAGGCCCTTTCGCAATCTGCCTGGTCTACTGGGGCAGGATGGGGCTTGTTGATGACGATTTCAGCCTTTTCACGAGACACCGAGGATGTGACATTGAACACCTTCATAGGAGCCTTCGGAAATAATACAGCATCACTATTGGCCGGAATGGCGATCCTTCCGGCGGTCTTCGCACTATCAGCGTCTGATGCGGATGCTATTACTTATCTTCAATCTGGTAATCAGGCGCTGACATTTACGATCATACCAATGCTTTTTGCAAATGTTCCTGCTGGTGCATTCCTATCAACGATATTCTTTTTAGCGCTCTTTGTAGCTGCCTTCAGTTCATTACTTCCTATGATTGAACTGTTCATGAAAAACGTTAAGGATTTGAATATTAACCGAAGATCGACATTGGTTATAGTCTTGATATGCTTCATCATTTTAGGATTTCCATCTGCTATGTCGCTGGACTTCTTTTCAAATCAAGACTGGGTTTGGGGAGTAGGCTTGATTCTTAGCGGTTTCTTCATACTCATCGCAGTGGCAATGAATGGTCCTGTTTCATTTAAAAAAGAAAGTATTGATGTAAACTCAGACATGAGATTCTCATCTGTATTTTTCAAGTTTGCCATCTTTGGGAATATTGCTTTAGCGGTTTTCCTCATCTATTGGTGGATGTCTCAAGGATATAGCGCTAACCCTTGGTTCGATGAGAACGGAAATTGGAATGTAATCGATGTATACAGTAATGCATCGATTGTCACACAGTGGGGATTGGTGATAGTGTTTGGAATTTTATTAAATAAATACCTCTACAGAAAATTTGCTAAGCAATGACAACATCTACGATTGTAAGTATGGCCATAATCCTCACTATTATAGTAGGAGGATTTATATTTTTTTTATCAAAAGCATTGAGAAAGGAAAAAGATCATACCGGCTCTTGAACAGGGTCGGACAATTTAAATACTAAGACAAACCTAACATGGACAAGATTGATTCATTAAATCAAGTAGCTGAATTTCACAAGACATTCAGACATCCTATTTTGGAATCACCTCAGATCCCATCAGAAGAACGTTGCAAACTGAGGGTTTCGCTAATTGCCGAAGAATTGAAAGAACTGGAAGAGGCGATTGAAGAAGGAGATATCGTCGAAGTAGCAGATGCGCTTTGTGATATCCAGTATGTACTTTCCGGAGCTATCCTGGAATTTGGTTTGGGAGAAAAATTCAGGGCATTGTTTGACGAAGTACAACGGTCTAACATGAGTAAGGCCTGTGATTCTGAGGGAGAGGCTCTTGCGACAGTCAATTTCTACCACGACAAGAAGGGGACAGATGCCTATTATGTAGAACGAGATGGTAAATACCTGGTTTATAGGAAAGGAGATAAGAAAACGTTGAAATCCGTTAACTATTCACCAGCCGACCTGGAGTCAATTATAGAGGAATGATCCTCTTTTCAAAATGAACTGGCAAGCTTTTTTATCAAAATATCAGGGCTATGCCGCTCTGCCAATCAGGTTAATGGTTGGGGTTCACTTAATTATTGGAACACAGGATAATGTGTTTTCATGGGAGAGGATGGTAGAATTCGAGAAGTTCCTGGAGATCCAGGGAATGATCTTTCCATTAACATCTGCAATCATCTCAGTCTATGCGCAATTCATCTCGGGGATTCTATACATCATCGGATGGAAAGTACGAGTTGCGGCTACAGTTATGATCATAAATTTCATAGTGGCAATACTACTTGTTCATGTAGGTGATTCTTATTCGAATACATTTCCGGCAATCGCAATGATTTCGGGTTCTATTTTTTTACTGTTAAATGGTGGCGGTGCAATGAGTATTGATAACCGGAACTTTGGAAAGAACCAATTATAGCTAACAGGTTGATTCGGATAGACAAAAAAAGCGACTCAAAAATGAGTCGCTCTTTATGGGAATTAAACTTGGTATTTCTTTAATTAACTTTTGTCATGTAGACATTGCGATCATCTTCATGCTCATCACTTACTAATAGGCCATCAATCAGTTTCCATTCGTCATCATCTGCAGAAATGCTGAAATTGTCATCATCATCATCAATATCCTCAATCACAAGGTATCCTCTTCTATTAATGTACCAGGTGCCTTCTTCTTCCTCGACCTCATCATACGCGTTTACAGTTACATTAACTCTGCCTCGTTTCTTGAATTCAAAGTAGATATCAATATTTTCCATCACACCTGACACGATCCCAGAAACTGATTTGATGATGATTTCTTCCAAGATCGTATCAGCCTCATCAGCTTCATCATCAAGTTCTTCCTCGATATCGATAACCAATTTCCAGGTGCCTAGTACATCTTCTTCCTCCACTTTCTGTGCTTGAGAGCTAAAACCTAGTAATAGTATCAAGCTTAATAAGGTTAGTGCTTTGAGTTTCATTTGTTCTATTATGTAATGCAAGGTACTAGTTATACTCTTTTAATTAAGAAAGGTTACAATTTGGTTAATTGCTAATTGGTTGAATAGTTAGATAGTTAATGATTGAATGGTCAAAATTGTTACAAGTTGATTGCCAAAATTTAGATCATACTCAATTTACTTATTGCAACACCATTTAACTATTTACCTGATTAACCAATCAACTAATATAAATTTGCAGTGATTTTGAGCAAAAAATATGTTTGATAATTTAAGTGTAAAACTTGACAGGGCGTTTAAGACCCTCAAGGGGCAGGGACAGATCACCGAGATTAATGTAGCATCTACTGTTAAGGAGATAAGAAGGGCTCTGATAGATGCTGACGTTAATTTCAAGGTAGCCAAGGAAGTTACTGATAAAATAAAACAGGAAGCACTCGGTAGAGATGTATTGATATCCGTTTCCCCGGGTCAATTACTTACCAAGATAGTGGCTGAAGAACTGACTATTTTGATGGGTGAAAGCAATGTGCCTATCAATCTGGATGGAAACCCGAATATAATTCTCGTATCCGGGCTTCAGGGATCAGGTAAGACGACTTTCGCGGCAAAGCTTGCCAACTTGCTTAAAAAACAGGGAAGAACTGTTCTGCTTTCAGCTTGTGATATTTACCGACCGGCAGCTATTGACCAATTAAAGGTTTTAGGTGAGCAAGTGGGAGTAGAGGTTTATGCAGAACCTGAAAATAAGAATGCAGTTGAAATTGCGAAAAACGCCATTAAATATGCCAAAGAGAATGGTAAACGAACCTTGATCATTGATACCGCCGGTCGTCTGGCAATTGATGAGGAGATGATGAATGAGATCGAGACGATCAAAAAAGAGGTTCAGCCGGCGGAGACACTTTTTGTGGTGGATTCCATGACCGGTCAGGATGCTGTGAATACTGCGGCGGCTTTCAATGAGCGGCTAAACTTTGATGGAGTTGTTTTAACCAAATTAGATGGTGATACCCGGGGTGGTGCTGCATTATCTATTCGGAAAGAAGTCACCAAGCCAATCAAGTACATAGGAACGGGAGAAAAGATGGATGCCATTGACTTGTTCCACCCTGATCGGATGGCGAACAGAATCCTTGGCATGGGTGATGTGATCAGTTTGGTTGAGCGTGCACAACAAGCCTATGATGAGGAAGATGCGAGAAGAATCAATAAAAAGATCCGAAAGAACCAATTTGGATTTGATGACTTCCTATCTCAGATGGAGCAGATGAAGAAGATGGGTAGCATGAAAGATCTTATTGGTATGATCCCAGGCATAGGAAAAGCTGTAAAAGACATTGATATTGATGATGATTCACTTAAGCCGATCGAGGCGATCATCAAGTCGATGACACCAAAAGAACGATCAACTCCTGAATTACTGAACGGTACTCGGAAACAACGAATTGCTAAGGGAAGTGGAACCTCTATTCAGGAGGTAAACCAACTCATTAAGCAATTTGATCAGATGCGA
>JANQEC010000003.1 GCA_028278585.1 Cyclobacteriaceae bacterium
CCAGTTTGATCTTCTTAACTAAATGACATTAACGTAGGGTCGCCCTACCGTTTCAATTAGAACTACGAACTTGACATAAGTCTCCTTCGCAGGGATGACGACAGACCGTATTCAAAATATCCTTCTACGGTTTAACTAGCCTTAAAGGTGCACCATGGTGTTCTACAAAAACTTAAGTTTTCGGGTTTGGTCGAATATTATTTTTGTTGCGGCATTTGTGTTTCCAGCCGTTCTGATCACGGGACTTGGCTTAAATTCGGTTTCTGAACAGATCAAGAACGATTCGATAAACGGTATTTCCAAACATCTGGAAGAGGTTGTCAGTTCGCATAATGAATATTTGGAACAGCTTAGAAAACTGGCTGAACAATACGCTGCCGATTCAAGTCTCAATATCCTGTTTGATGTGGTTAGAAACCTGGATAAAAAAGGAGGGAGAAGCACCTTCTTGAAGCAGTGGCTTGCCACAAGATTCATTGACTATCGCGATGACAATCACCTTAGCGGTATTACGGTCATAACTGATCAAAAAAACCTGATTATCAACACACATTCAACACAGAAGGTTCCTGACTTCATTAAAAACAGTTCTCTCATTTCCCAGGTTTTAAACCGTAGGTCAGTTGTAGGTGTTCGTCTTGTGCCCACTTACGTTGTTTATGGTATGGGGCTTCCGCACCTCACGGATAGTAATCTACCGGACAGCATACCGATGGTGGTAGCAGCAGCTCCTATCATTGAAAATGGCCAGGTTTCCGGAGTATTGGCCGTTTATAAGTTGTTGCATCATCGAAAAGGATGGATAGAAGAGCTTGGAAAACAGCTCAATATTGACATTGGTTTGTATTCCAATGGGTCATTGATTTTGGGCCATTTCAAAGAATCGTCATCATTTGAAAACATGAAAACGCTGAATGATCCTCTATTTTTCAAAGAAAAGAAGGAGGTTCAATTTCAGCTGGAGGATTTTCGATTGAAAGGTGAAGCGAGTTTATCATACCCACTCATCGATGATCACGAGTCGATTATTGGTGCAATTCTGGTGCGGGTTCCTATTTATAGGTATTTTAATCAGAATCTCACCCAAATTCTAATGTTTGCACTCTTAGTTGTGGTCGTTATCTCTTTGGGTATTGTCTTTCGAATTTGGACATTCAGGATCTTAAATAGGATTAAAGAACTTGTGGTGTTGATTCGCAAGATAGCCGATGGAAATTACACCACTCAACTGGATCTGAACTCGACTAATGAGATTGGAGAGTTGGCGAATGAAGTCAATAAAATGACAGCGGAAATTCAAAAAAGGGAGAAACTGAAGGATGATTTCTTAGCCAACACTTCCCATGAGCTCAGAACACCTCTACAAGGGATCATAGGAATCGCTGAATCATTGAAGGACGGAGCTGCAGGCGATATTTCAAATGAAGCAAAAATGCAACTATCGATGATCTCTGTTAGCGGTCAGCGATTGTCGCGCTTGATCAATGATATTCTCGACTATTCTAAACTTAAGAATTTTGATCTGGTCATAAAACCTCAACCTACAGATATCAGGCAATTGGTCGATATTGTATTGCGCCTGTCTTATCCTCTTATCAAAAACAAGCCCTTGCGCCTGATCAACAATATACCGGAATCAATCCCGCTGGTGGACGGTGATGAAGAAAGGCTGCTTCAGGTATTTCACAACCTGGTGGGAAACGCCATCAAATTCACAGAGCAGGGAACCATAACTTTTAGCGCTATCGACCGAAAAGATAAAATCACCATCTCCATTGAGGATACCGGCATTGGGATTCCTGAAGACAAATGCGATGCTATTTTCACACCTTTCCAACAATTAGAACAGTCCCTCGAAAGAAAACAAGGTGGAACCGGTCTTGGCTTAAGTATGTCGCGATATCTTGTTGCACTTCATAACGGCGAACTGAAAGTAAAATCAAAACTGGGGGAAGGATCGGTATTTTTCTTTGATCTGCCCGTGAGCGAGAAACAGATTATTGAATCATCCAACAATCTTCGGATTCATCCTAATATTGAAGAAGCTGAACAAAGTGATACTATTCTGCCTGAAACAAATCTTGATACCCAGGGAAAGTATGAGATCCTGGTGGTAGATGATGAAGAGATCAACATTCAGGTTATTTCTAACTATTTGAAATCCCAAGGGT
>JANQEC010000017.1 GCA_028278585.1 Cyclobacteriaceae bacterium
TTTTTATAGCGACAGAGTAGCAGAATCAATGATGCTCGGTGCTTCAGCCGGAGTGTTTGCTATTGTAGTTGGTGCTGCGGTATTCATGCCCAACTACACTTTCTTCTTGCTTTTTCTTGGCCCGGTAAGAATCAAGTACATAGCGATATTCTATGTGTTTATGTCATTCATTGGAAGTACTGGAGGCAATGCTGGTGGAGAAATCGCGCATCTTGGAGGAGCTTTTATCGGGTGGATGTACATCACACAACTCAATAAGGGAAGTGACCTTGGTGGTTGGGTCATTTCATTTATCAGCTTTGTAAAAAGTATGTTTAAACCTCAGCCAAAGATCAAAGTCACACATCGTGGTGGTCGCAGACGACCCTCAAAAAAAACTGCTTCTAAAGCGCCAGCTGGAAGTACTGGCTCAGAAACCCCACAAGCAGAAATTGATGCTATCCTTGACAAAATTTCGCAATCAGGTTATGAGAGCCTGACGAAGGACGAAAAACAGAAGCTTTTTAATGCGAGTAAGAAATAGGATTGTAGATTGTAGATTGCAGATTTTAGATTGTTCGGTTGTTGATTCATTCGATTGATGGCAATCAAGAATCTCAAAATCGAATAAATTGTAAATCCCTTAATCAACCAATCGTTTTGCTCTTATTCGCAAGCTGTCCACAGGCAGCATCTATATCCTTCCCTCTACTCCTTCTTACACTGGTATGAATGCCTCCTTTGATCAAATGATCTGCGAACCGATCAATGGTTTGAGGATCTGCTTTGCTAAAAGAGGCTTCAGAAATAGGGTTGTATTCAATGATATTAATTCTGCATGGAACTTTACGTGCATATTTCAATAATTTCTCCGCATCCTCGATTGAGTCATTAAAATCGTAGAAAAGGATGTACTCAAACGTTATTCTGTTCTCTGTTTTCTCATAGAAATACCGAAGTGCTTTCATCAATGCGTCAAGCGTATTGGTCTCATTGATTGGCATGATCGTATCACGTTTTTTATCATCAGCTGCATGAAGCGAAAGTGCAAGATTGAATTTCACCTGGTCATCGGCCAGTTTGATAATCATTTTGGCAATACCTGCTGTTGAAACTGTGATTCGCTTAGGAGACATGTTCAGCCCCTCCTCGGAAGTGATGTAATGTATTCCTTCGAGTACATTCTTGTAATTGAGTAGTGGTTCTCCCATTCCCATAAAAACAATGTTGGATAGGGGCTGCTGATAATTTTCTTCTGCCTGATCCCGAATGGCGACTACTTGATCATAGATCTCACCTGCATCAAGATTTCTTTCCCGCTTCATGTATCCTGTTGCGCAAAATTTACAACTCAATGAGCATCCTACCTGGCTTGAGACACAAGCAGTCATACGATCATCTGCTGGGATAAGTACCCCTTCGATCAGGTGATCGTCATGAAGGCGAAAAGCAGATTTAATCGTCCTGTCGTTTGAAACTTGTAAGTTATCGACCTCAATCGCATGAATAGCAAAATCCTCTTTGAGCTTTTCCCGGATAGCCTTGGAGAGATTGGACATCTCATCAAACGTTTTGGCAGACTTCACCCAAAGCCATTCCCACACCTGTTTTGCCCGAAACTTCTTCTCATCAATTTCTTCGAAATAGCCGATCAAACTATCCAACGATTCTGCCCGAATATCCTTCATGCTACAAAGGTATAAAGCATTGGATTGGGGACTGAACGACTACTCTACATCAAAACCGTGTCTGGCTGCTTCCTGTCCATAGAGAATTTTGCGAAAGTCGTTGGGTTGTTTCTCATTTTTTAATCTGCGGCCTCCTCTTCGCTTGATGAGTATTGCAAAGTTTTCTTCTCGCTTATCAAATTGATCTTTGTTTGAATAGGTAGTTACTAGAATGAAATGAAAGGGTTGTTCTTCTGAGTATTTGGTCCTTACAAATTCATACGAATGGATGTAGTTTTCTTCAATCGCCCATTCGCGAAGCACATTCCAATTGTTTTGATAGTAATACAATGTTTCTTCATAATTGTCATTTTGAACTTGTACAAAGTCGAGAGTACTGATTCGTTTGTCGGACTGTGCCAGTGCGCTGAAACTGGCAAATAAAATACTAAGGGTTAAAGCTTTTCTCATGTTAAAATTGATTGTATAAAAAATAGTTCCTGGTCCTTAAAATTCGAATAGATGAAACGTCAAGTTGTGGAATTACAAGCCTTTGGGGCGAATCAGAACTGTTTTGGGGTGAATCTGCTTCTACACCAATGATCGGACAGCATCCTTGAAAGAAGGTGAGAGTGGAATCTCCATTGACCACTCACCTTTTTTGACTGCTAGTTTCTTGAAATTTCGCTTTTCAGTGTATCTCAGGTTGACTATAAAAGATCTATGCACTCGCTGGAATTGTGGATGTTGAGAAAGTTGGTCTACGATTGAGGTCAGCGTGGCTCGTATGGTTTTTCTGATAGGTTCATCAGAATCCGAGATGTAAAAATCAACGTAGTTGTCATCGGCTTTCACCAATATCAACTCGTTTGTATTCAAAGTAAGTCGATCTTTTCCATCGCCTTTGATCGACAGGTTTCCATTCTCATCTTCACTTCTGCCAACTAACAAGTGAAAGTATTTTGATCTTCCGTACAATGCCAATGGAATGTAGGTCAGCAAGATCATCAATACAAAGGCGAACCATTGCTCCAGGTATTCCAACATTTCAAAGCATTCCCAGTCACAACGAATGAGTCTCATTAGATAGATGACATGAACAAACAGAATCAATTTCAGAAGCCATGAGAAGCCATCCATTTTTAAATCTGAAGTCAATTCAATTTTAACCCAATTAGTAAAAAGATAATCCGTCAAATAACTGATGAGAATGAAAGAAATTCCTACTGGAAGCAGAAACATTGCCAAAGCAAAAAAATGACTCAGGTCTGTTGCATAGACACCAAATGGGCGCGTAAGCAAAAGAAATAACCAGATAAATAAACCTGTTCCAAGGTTGTACTTGTGCTTCCAACCAAACTTATGATACGCCCAATGGAAATAGGTGTGAATCTTCATGCCACATCAAATTAGCCAAATCTTTCCAATCCGGATTTTTATACCTTTTAAGGTCTTCTTTGGCTTAGTTCTCTTTTTACTATTTTCGTTGTGTGAGGGTTATCGACAAAATAGTGAAGCAGGTGGGGACATTGGTTTCCTGGCTCTCTTTGCTTCTGGTGATTGTGATTGTCATTGATGTTGCATTACGATACCTGTTCAATGTGACGTCAGCAGCTTCCTTCGAACTGGAGTGGCACCTTTTTGCGGTGATTTTTCTATTAGGCGCCGGATACACCCTTCAACAGGACAAACATGTCCGTGTGGACGTCTTTTATCATCGATTTTCGGAAAAAACGAAGGCATGGATAAATCTCATTGGCACCCTTCTGTTATTGCTTCCGTTCTGTGTGGTTGCTTTCTGGGAATCACTGTCTTTTGTTGAATACTCATTTGCCGTAAGAGAGACCAGCCCTGATCCTGGCGGCTTGCCTGCACGATACCTGATCAAAGCGGCCATTCCTGTAGGATTTCTTCTGTTAGGCTTACAAGGGATCAATCTTATTCTTCAATCACTCACAAAACTTTTGACCCGTGGCTGAACAAGAACAACCTCACAAAAGTGAAAGCACTCCGGACTGGCTCAAAACTATCCAGTTGAACAGTTGGGAAGCAGAATTACTGGTTTCTGCACTGGTGTTGTATGCCTTATTCCAGGTACCTGACTTTATTGAACAATGGCATTTAAGAAATTTTGATAGAGGAAGTCAGTTCCATCGGTTTTTTACTTTCATGATAATTGCTGTTCAGCTGCTCAAGTTTGGATACATTTTTCATATCATGGTTAGGGGGTTGTGGGTTGCCTCAGTGGGTCTAAGCTATGTCTTTCCCAAAGGAATTGATAAGGACTTTTTGAAGTTTAAGGGCAGGTTTGATAAAGAATTGAACACCAAAAAATCACTTGTCAATAACGTACTACGTCTTGAAGAACTCTCGTCACTGTTCTATGGCATTTCCTTCTTAGCGTTCGGTGTTTTGTTAGGTGTTGGTACCCTGTTTTTTACTTTCATTCTTTTATCCCAGGAAATGGGACAAGCAATTAACGCTGGCAACATGACACTCGGAGCTATTTATGTTGGGGCTTTCTTCATTTATTTAATACTAATCATTCTCGTATTCATTGACTTCCTAACCAATGGACTGTTTCGTCGGATCGACTGGATGGCAAAATGGTTTTATCCTGTTGCTATATTTTTTAGGGTGGTCACTTTATCCTTTTTATACAGAAGATCAATGTTGGTTTTGGTCTCCAACACCAAAGGCTGGAAATCCTACCTGGTTCCTTTTATTGTCTTAATTGTGTGTGGTGGTTTCGTGTTCATCCGGGATGAAATTAGTGATGGTAAATGGGAAAAATATCTCGACGCTGCTCAAGAAGTGAACATAATGAATGATAATTATGAAAACCTAAGGGATCAAGATGATCTTATCATAGCTACCATTCAATCTGATATTATCAGTGAAAATGCGCTTCGAATTTTCATTGATGACCTAAAGATATATGATAATTTTTATGGCTCGGATCCAGATGAATCAGATACCCGGTGGGAATACCTGGATGCCGATTCCAGTTCAATGTTTCTAAATAAATACCTGCTGGTAAGTATTGATTCAATACAATATCCCAATGTCAAATGGTTCAAAACGCAGCATCGAAACGCACTTGAATTTGGATTTTTAACCTACATGGACATTGATAACCTGTCAAGAGGATCACATAACCTAAAGATCCAAATAGACACCAGCCATATAAGTGAAATAGCTAAAAGATCAATCATGGATGGAATGTATCATCAACTAACACTTTCTAACATTCATTTTTTCTACGACAAGCAGTGATCGAATACTTACCCATCATACTTTTTGGAGTCATCTTCCTACTGATACTTTTTGGGTATCCGGTGGCTTTTACTTTGGGTGGCATCTCGATCCTCGTAGGATTATTCGTTTTTGATTCTGACTTTTTCTACCTTTTGTCCCTACGCATTTACGGGACAATGCAAAACTTCGTCCTCCTTGCAGTCCCACTCTTCATTTTCATGGGAATGATGTTGGAGAAATCGGGGATTGCTGAGCGTTTGCTTCACACCATGAGTATGCTGTTCGGCAATATTCGGGGTGGTTTAGCCATTTCTGTTGTGGTTGTTGGAGCAATGTTAGCAGCCTCAACGGGGATCGTTGGTGCAACAGTTGTAACTATGGGCTTAATCAGCCTCCCGGTCATGTTAAAAAAGGGTTATAGTCCAAATATCAGTACTGGTGTTATTGCTTCCTCTGGTACCCTGGGACAGATCATTCCTCCTTCGGTCGTGCTAGTCCTGCTAGGAAGTGTTTTGAATGTATCAGTTGGAAATCTCTTTCTGGCTGCAGTGATCCCAGGTGTTGGTCTGGTGGTACTATACCTGCTTTATATTTTGGTCTACGGAAAGCTCTTTCCGGATAGAGTTCCAAAAATTCCGAAGGAAGAGTTACAATCTTTTAAGGCCGAAGGTTTTTCCAAAGAAGTAATCAAATCATTCCTTTTCCCGCTGATCTTGATTGTAATCGTGCTTGGTTCCATTTTCGCAGGTATCGCATCGCCAACAGAGGCTGCTGGGGTTGGAGCGTTTGGAGCTATGATTTTAGCAGTGGTAAGCAAGAAATTCAATCTTCCTATGTTGAAAGAAGTTATGAAGGAAACTACTTCCATCACTTCAATGGTATTTATGATCTTGGTTGGAGCCACAGCATTTTCACTAGTCTTCAGAGGATTGGAAGGTGATCGATTCTTACTGGGATTGATTCAAAGTGCAAACCTCAATGCGACCAGTTTCCTTATCCTGGTGATGATTGTAGTGTTTATCTCCGGATTTTTCATTGATTTCATTGAGATCGTTTTCATCATTGTTCCCGTCGTAGCGCCGATTTTCGTTAGTCTTGGAGTCGATCTTGTCTGGATCGGTATTTTGCTCGCCATCAACCTGCAAACATCGTTTCTAACACCTCCTTTTGGTTTTGCTCTTTTCTACTTAAAAGGGGTTGCTCCACAGGAAGTCAAAACCAGTCATCTTTATCGGGGAATCATCCCATTTGTAATAATCCAATTGTTATTTCTCATCTTGTTGATTGTCTTTCCCAAGATGATTTCATTGTTTTAAAACAATTTGGGTTTCAATTGATTCATTAACCCTTTTTAACTCTTTATTTTAGTCTGACGTATCAACTAGCTACAATGAGAACGGGAATTACTTTTCTCTTGCTTCTTAACATCCTACTTCCATACGCCCAGGTCAAAGACTTAAAATTTACCAGGTTGACTGAAGCTGATGGTCTTCCTGGTAGTCCAGTTACAGCTTTTTTAGAAGATGACATGGGGTTCATGTGGATTGGCACCACTGCCGGACTTTGCCGGTATGATGGGTATGAAATCAAGCCATTCACAAGAGACCAGGGCTATGGAATTTCTAATGATGATATCAATTCACTTATGCAAGACAGGGATGGGATCATTTGGATCGGCACCAATGCCGGTGGTTTCAATTCTTACGATCCTTCGAGTGAAAAATTCACGACTTATTCCCACAATCCGGATGATTCATTAAGTATTCCGGGAGATCGTGTTCGGGTAATTGTTGAAGGAATGGATGATATCCTTTGGGTAGGGTTTGATAATGGAATAGGCCTGTCGAAATTCAACAAGAAAACAGGGGTATCAATTAATTATGATCCATACGTGGTAACTCCGTCTGTAGGTGCAAGGGCTATACGGTCCATGGAAATTGACATAATTGACGAAAATCGTCTTTGGCTGGGGACAACAAGTGGCCTCATTTCATTTGATATCCAAAAAGAAGAATTTAAGCTTATAGGCCATCCATTGATGAGTATTAATCGTAATGGTCTTTTTGCTCTTTCTCAAATAGATGAAAACCGACTGCTAGGTGGGTTCTTCCATGCAGGAACTGGTGTTTATGACATAAGCGAAGACCGTTGGAATGGGTCCACTTCATATTCATTGGCACCATTAAGAATATTTGATGTAGCAAGAAAGTCTCAGACGGAGTATTGGCTAGCCGCTCGCAAAAGGGGAGTTGCCGTTTTAGATTTATCAAACGGCACAATAAGCTATCTGCCATCAACATTGAACAACGATCGGACACCCTTTCCCGGCTTTACTTACACGGTATATGCAAATGAAAAGATGATCTGGGCAGGAAGTAAACACGGTGTTTCGTTTGCAACTTTGGAACCTCCTCGTTTTTCATTCGACTCTCTTTCATTTGAAAGCGATGAGTTCGGTGTAGTGACTGATTTTAGTGGTAGCTACGACAAGATTTATATTACAGGGATCGCCGGTGGCTTGTGGGAAATTGACAAAGAAACCGGTGAGAGTAAATTGATCAGTGTAGCCGATGGAGCACCCAACCTTCTTTACCATATTTTTGAGCAAAAAGACAAACTTTTACTCGTTGATAATGGCCGTGAAATTGCCGTCTTTGACAAGCACCAACGAGTGTTTAAAAAAGCTGTTATTGGCAACCATATTGATCCGGATAACTATTTCGATCAGATCGTAGAGTGGAATTCCGAATACGCACTTGTGCCGACACGAAGCGAAGGCACATATAAGTTGAATCTTGTTTCCCATGAGTTAACCCCTCTCTATGACCCTAAAAGAAATAGCGACCTTTACCATAGTGACCTTCTTGTAGATGAGGAAGGTTTAATCTGGATCAGTACAAATAGCGGCATTACCATTTACGATCCCGAAAAAGACTCCATTTCGTTTTATGCCCCTTCCTCTTTGTATAGCAAAAAAGAAAAACACATCCATGTTCTTGAAAAGCAAAGTGGTGCTATCTGGATAGGTACATCCAATGGATTGGTGAGACTTAAGGATGGCGAAGAACAACTTTTTACAA
This sequence comes from Cyclobacteriaceae bacterium, assembly GCA_028278585.1. Classification (GTDB taxonomy): domain Bacteria; phylum Bacteroidota; class Bacteroidia; order Cytophagales; family Cyclobacteriaceae; genus Ekhidna. Next base: position 7,985 of record JANQEC010000017.1, read on the forward strand.
CACTTAATTCTGAGTTGACAAGCAACTTCATCAGGGAAATAACCATAGATGCCAATGAGAATATCTGGATAGCCACGTACAAGGGAATTTCAATGATTGATCCAATTACTTTCAAAATCAAGAACTACGACAAAACCGATGGAATTTTTTATGAAAGTGGATTGACTGTAATTGATAATGACATTTTTGTAGGATCCTATGGTGGCTATACCCGATTCTCAATCGACTCGCTGGATTCAGATAGGGCCACTCCTACTATCCGTTTTGGTGAATTCAATGTTTTGAATGGCAGTCGTAATCTTGAAAAATCAGTTGAGTACCTAACCTCTATAGAACTTGGATATGATGAAAATTCAATCTCAATTTCTTACGTAGCACCAACTTTTAGACATCCACATAAGATTCAATATTCATACATGTTGGAAGGATTCGACTCTGGTTGGAATAACGGTGATCGAAGGTTCGCAAATTATACAAACCTGGACGCTGGTACGTATACCTTTCTGGTCAAAGCTAGCAATAGAGATGGAACCTGGGGAGAACCACGATCTCTAATGATCCGCATTGCTGCCCCCTTCTGGGAAACGTGGTGGTTCTTCCTGGTCTGCTCCCTGGCTATTGTAGGATCAGCATTCACATTGTATAACCTTCGTGTTAATGCATTGCAGCGAAAGGCAGACCAGGAAGCTCAGGAACTGCGTCTTGAAGCCTTCCAAAAAAGACTCACAGAACTAAATGCCACCCCGCCTGACCTCACTTTGCATTTTGACGAACTCAACAGCAAACTCAATAATCAACTAAGTGAACGCGAATTTGAAGTCCTAAAACTCAGCCTGGATGGAAAGACCAACTCTGAGATCGGTGATGAATTGTTTATTTCAACAAGTACTGTAAAGTTTCATTTACGGAACACCTACAGTAAATTAGGAGTTAGCAATCGCAGAGAGGCCTTAGAATATGTTAGTAAAACTTCGTAGATGCATTTTATATGCATTCGTACATGTTACAATATTTTCCATACACGCCCAGAAATTAGATAGTATCCAAAACATACTGGACGAAACTTCTAAGACGGATCGCAATTATGTGTCTCTTCTAACGCTGCTTGCGAAGGAGTACGCAGAAAACGATCCGGATTCGGCGTTATCTATCTCTCGTAAGGCATTTACCATTGCAAACCAACAAAATTGGGATTCGCTAAAAGGGCAAATCTATATCGCACTATCTACCAGCCATAGTTACCTCGCTCAGTACGACAGCTCAACCAGGTATTCGTTCCTGGCAATTGAGACTGCTGAAAATTTCAATGATACAACAACCTTGATAGATGGTTTTAACAACCTTGGAATTGACTTTATGTTCCAGGAAGAAGATGCAAAGGCCATCGAATACTTTGAGAAAGTTGAGAATTTATCGAAACTTTCAAATGATTCGCTTCGATGGGGTCATGCACTAAACAACATCGGTATGATGGTGGGTTATGCCGGAAATACGGAAGATGAGCTCGATAAATACGAACAAGCCGCCAATATTTTCAATGCTATCGGCGAAAAAGAGGGCTATGCAAATACGCTATTAAATACTGGGACGGTTTATACAAGTATTGAGCAATACCAAAAGGCAGATGAATTCTATGCCAAAGCTTTAGTCGCGTTTGAGGAGATTAATTTATCATCAGGAATACAAAATACGCTCCAAAGCTCAGCAGAAAATCTAATGTACATGAATCAATTGGCAAAGGCTAATGGACTTGCTCAACGAGCGTTGGACTTGGCCCTTCAATACGAATTCAGACAGGATGTGGTCTATACCTACAACCTGTTGAGTCAGATCGCTGTGAAGAGTGGGGATTACAAGACTGCCTTTGAATACCAGGCAAAGGAAAATGAGGTAAAGGAAGAAATATTCAATACGGAGAAATCGCAACAAATTGCCGAACTCGAGACCGAATATCAAACGGAGAAAAAAGAGCAACAATTGGCTATCGCAGCAATCCAGTTGAAGCAACAAGTTCAGGAAAAATACCTCCTAATTTCAGCAATCGTCTTAATCACCGTTGTTGGTGGGTTCATTATCTATTCAGTCAAAAAGCAGGCCTCCTTACAAAAAAAACTATTGGAGGAGGAGATGGATCACCTACGGTTAAAGATCAATTCTTTGCTAGGTAATCCTGAGAAGGTAGAGCTGGATCAAGAAGTAATTAACAAGAGCCTGCATCAGCCCCTTTCTGAACGGGAATTTGAAATCCTGAACCTTACTGTAGCGGACAAAACCAATAGGGAAATTGCTGACCAGGTCTTTGTTTCGGTAAACACTGTTAAGTTTCACTTGAAGAATATCTACTCCAAACTAGGAGTTTCTAACCGAAGAGAGGCACTCAAATTCGCTTTTGACACCTCTTCTAACTAGCTGATATTTAGCTGTTTATAAAAACCACCCGCCAGGGTAGGTAAAAAACTACCCCGGGGGGTTAGGTAGATTTTGAAGCATTAATTGGACATTGCTTTAAAGTCGCCAAAATGAAATTTTTAATTTACACACTCATCAGCTTATTGCTTGCACTAAATGCCTCTGGCCAGGGTGCCGCAGTTTGGATCGAAAACGGTAATCGAACGTTCGGACAAGCTGACTACGATAGTGCTATCTACTTTTTCTCGAAAGCCAAAAATGAATTCCATCAAAATGCTGACAAAGCAAATGAATTCAGCGTCCATCTAAAAGTCATTTCTTCACTGTTGAAGAACGGTAAGTTCGCTGAGGCAGAAAATGAAATCGGACTTGCTAAAGGCCTTTCAAGATCCGGAACTGAATCTGATTTCATAGAGCTCGTAAGCCTCAGTGCTCAACTCAAAACCAAGCAGGAAAAGACAAAAGAGGCGCTCAACCTTCATGATTCAGTAGTCGTGCTAAGCAAGGATCCACTCGTGCGGGTCAGGGCGATCATTTGGAAAGGCTTGACTCACATCGGAAATCACGACCTGAAAGGAGCTCAATCGGTTATGGATGAAGCCAACGAAGTAATAAGAACAAGTGAGATATCTGATAAGTCGCTCATGTCAAGCGTATACGATCTCGAAGCACGGATCAGATGGCATACCGGTGATTTTAGTGGTGCCTTGAAATGGTATCACAAAGCACTTCCGCTGCGAGTCAGCGAGCTTGGAACTTCCCACCCAGATGTTGGCAGCCTGTACAACCAAATGGGTATCATGTACAAAAACTTGCTTCAATACGATAAAGCACTCGAATATTATACACTAGCACTCGATCAAAGGAGAAAATTTCTAGGTGAGGATCATGTGGATGTCTCTCACACCTATAACAACATTGGCTATCTCTTATACAAAAAAGGGAGATTCGATGAGGCGATGACGATTCACAAGAAGGCATTGGATATAAGAAACAAACATTTAGATAAGAACCACAGACGTGTTCTTCAGTCGACAGAGCATATTGGACTATGTTACGGAGGTAAAGGAGAATTCAAGGAGGCGGAGAAATATTTCAGATCTACCCTGAATGCCAGAATTGAGACGTATGGAAAAATTCACCATTTGGTAGGATATGCCTACTATAACCTTGGAGCAGTGGCTGTTGAAGAAGGTGATTACGAAAAAGCAGCAAGCTACTTCATCAAGGCCGTTGAAATAGGAAAAGAAATATACGGCCCACATAACTATGATCAGGCTGATAATTACAATCGGCTGGCAAACTGCTATTTAGAGTTAGGTAAAATCGACAAGGCTAAAACCACCTTTCAATTAGGTTTACAGCATAATCTCCCTGGTTACACATGGAGTGGCGATGAAAATGCATTACCTGATGTCAGTCATTATCTTTCATTTCGTGAAGTACTTCGCTCACTATTGGGATTGGCTCAAGCACATGGTTCTAATATTGATAAAGAATCCTTTGCCCTATCTACCAATTACTTAAGTGAGACGGAGAAGTTGATCCAGGACTTCAAATTAAGTTTTTCTAACGATGGAGATCTTGTTACCATATCGTCTAGTTATAAGCAACTTGCCGATTGTGCAGTTGATATCCACTATCGATACTACCAAATAGCAAATGATCCCCAACTACTACAAGAGATCTTCAGGTTCACAGAACTCTCTAAAGGATCAGCACTTCTTAGTAAGCTCCAAGACGAAAAAGCCAAACTTATCTCAGGAATTCCTGATCATATGCTAAAGAACGAAAAGGATTTGCTGGCAGCTCAGGACTCATTGAACAACCAAGTGCTGAAATTATTAGGAGAAGATCCCTCCTCTTCTGCTTTAAGTGAAACCAAAATAAGACTGTTTGAAGTGAGTCGAGACCGAGAGGCTTTGATCGAATCTATGGAGAAAAATTATCCCTCCTATGCAAACCGCAAATACGGTACATCGCCTATTGGATTAGAAAAATTGCAGCATTTTCTAAATTCCAGAAAGCGGACGACCAGCATCATTACTTACCACCTTTCGGATTCGGAAGAGCTGCTAATTTCCATCATTACACCAAATCATCACGAGAGTAAATTATCACAACCAACAAATCTGAATCAGCGCATCGAGCAATTGCGATCGGCTCTTTTAAATCAAGAAACTGAGGCATTCGAAGATGCCTCCCGAAAGCTTTATACCTGCCTGGTGGCACCGATAGCCAATGAGCTCGAGCCTGGTTCGGATTTAATCATTATCCCTGATGGCGTCATCGGTTTTGTTCCTTTTGATGTACTTCTTAAGGATGAAAAAGAAAGCTATCTGCTACTAGATCACACCATCGCCTATGATCTCTCAGCTACCTTATTTGCTACGCGTGAAGGGCCTATAAAAGGCAATAAGCTATTGGCTTATGCTCCGGAGTTTGAAAGTACAGGTTCTACAGTCGAAATCGGCGATGTGATTGTGAGATCAGAAGCGCTTTCTTCACTTCCCGGCACATTGGATGAAGTTACAGACATAGCCAAAATCATGAAGGGATCAGTCAGGGTCAGCTCAGTCGCCACCGAATCTATGTTTAAGAAAGAAGCAAAAGATTATGACATTCTGCATCTGGCCACTCATTCAATTGTCAATGAAAAAGATGCAGATTATTCCAAGTTGATCTTTGCCAAAGACGAGGAAGAAGATGGTCAGCTTCATGCATTTGAGCTTGCAAGCATGAATTTGAATGCTCGCCTTGTAACATTGAGTGCATGCAATACAGGTTTTGGAAAAGTAGAAGAAGGCGAAGGTGTCATGAGTTTAGCAAGGGCATTTCGATCTGCAGGTGTACCAAGTGTTGTAATGAGTTTATGGCCGGCATCCGACAAGTCTACTCCTGAACTGATGAGGTACTTCTACAGAAATCTCAATGAGGGTCAAGCAAAAGATTTGGCGCTCAACAATGCGAGAAAAGAATACCTGGAAAATGCCACAGGAAAGGCCAGGCATCCGTTCTACTGGGGTGGATTTGTTATGATTGGGGATAATCGACCTTTGACCAGTCAGCCTCGAAACTTAACATGGCTTCTGATGATTTCTGTGGCTACAGTGGTAGTCATTGCTGTGACAAGACGGAAGAAGGTCTAAAGTTGTTGTTTGAGTTTTTTAGCTCTCTCACCAAAATCATCAGAATTTTCTAATTGATCCAATAAGGAAATTGCAGAAGTATGATCACCGATTTTTATAAAACTAAGTGCGGCATACCACCTGGCGGCATCCACATAATCATTTGGATCGCTTTCAAAAACCAAATTGAAATTTGTAATTGCAGCATCAAATTCCCTGGCTTCCATCAAGGTCACGCCATAAAAAAATCTTGAAGGAACATTTTCAGAATTTTGCTCTAAAAACTCGGCAAATTTTTCAGCTGCCAAGCCATACTTTGCTTCATCATATGCCTTATAGGCTTGAGCTATCAGCGCACCTTCATCCTCCCCTCTTAGTACGGTAACCTCAAAATTGGGATAGGGAGAATAGTATTCTTCATAAAGACCTTGACTCCCATTCTTCAGCAGGAAGGTAAGTGTTGCAATCAATAAAATACTCGCTGCAACACCCAATTGCCATGGTGCTATCTTCCTGGAAGACCTACGTCTTTCGAATTGGGCCACTTTAGATTTAAGCTCTGCCTTTACAGCCAGCTCAACCCCGCTTTTCACACCAAGCTCAAAGGCCATTTCTTTCGATTCTTCTTCTGAAAGCTTTCCTTCAAAGGTTGAATGCTCTTTTTCAGGCAATTTTCCCTGGATGTACTTTTCTGAACTATCCTCCATTTCTTTCTTTTGTCATTTCCTCTCTTATCTTTTCCAGGCATCTTTTCTTGCTGGTTCTGGCCACACCTTCACTTTTGAAATTCATCACACTTGCAATCTCAGTCATAGACTTTTTATCAAAATAGAAGAGTTTGAGGATCTCTTTGCATTTCTCTCCAAGCAGGGAGAACATACCAGCCGTTTTTTCAATTGCTGATGTATAAATATCGTTGAGTTCCTTTTCTGCTAAAAAACGATAATGCTCATGCACACCTTCTTCATGCCGCAAACGGGTATTTTCCTTTTGGAATTGCTGTAAAATTCGATTCTTACCAATCCCAAAAAGGTAGGTCTTCACCGAACTCTCAATCTCTTGTAAGGTTCCATTCATCACTTTTTCGAAAAAAATAGTGATGGTGTCCTGGTAGTGATCCAGCGCATCTTGCTCACTGATCGAGTGGTTTTCCACACCCCACCCGATGAACTCATTCCGATATTCATTGTAGATCCGTTCCATTGCTTTCTCATCCCCGGAGCGTATCCGCTCCAATAAATCATGTTCTCGCTTAGAAAATGAAATTCTCACCAGTTAGTCCTTCGAATTAAAAATTGTGAACATCGACCAAATAAAAATAAAAAAAATCCAATTCCATGTTCACATTTTCAAATAAGGCTGACTAAGGGTACAAATTACAAATCGTATAATGCCATGAAACTAAACTTACTACCCTTAATCTTATTAGTTGCAACGATGCTTTGTATCTACAAAGGATCAGCGCAATCAATATCCTATAATGCGGCCTTTGACCTTTCCGGCGGAGCTAGTCTGGACGGTGTCCAAAACATTTCGGCCCAGGAAAGCAATCCTGTTGGGTTGGCATTTTCAAACGATGGGATGAAACTGTTTGTAATAGGAACGCAAACAGACGGAATAAACCAGTTCTCCCTTTCTTCGGCTTTCGACATAACCGCTGGCCTTACACATGATGGCAGCGTAGCTGCTGGGGGATCAAATCCCAATGAAATCGCATTCAATTCGGATGGATCCAAGCTCTTTGTACTTTCAGCAACATCCGATGTAGTCTTCCAATTCAGTCTAACCAGCAACTTTGATGTTACCTCAGGTATTAGCTTCGAAGGCAGTTATTCGGTCAGTGCAGTTGACAACGGTCCCTCTTCTGTTAGTTTCAGTACTGATGGAATGAAAATGTTCGTTGCAGGCACCACGACAAGTCAAATTCATGAATTCAGCTTATCAAATTCGTTTGACGTTACTACAGGAACAATTACTCATGTAGGTTCTTCTAAAACTTTCAGTTCATTACTTGATTTCTCATTCAACCAGGATGGAACGCTTGTTACTCTGGTAAGAGACAGAAGCTTTGAAACGTACTCGCTGGAGACAGCTTTCGACATTACCTCCGATTTCACACAAAAACCAACAGATTTTACTGTTGTTGCGGTCAGCAGGTTTACGTTTTCAAGTGATGGAGAAAAGATATTTACAACCGATCCTAGTGACAACGTTGCACAGTACTCGTCCGGTCCAACCTCTTTCAGAGAATCTATTGCCAACAATGGCTCGATTGACGAATTCGTTCAAAGTTTTAATCTAACTGGCGAGACGTTTACCAATCAGGGGAGCTCCCTAACGTTCAACACGGACTATCAGATTTCTAACCTGCCTTCCGGGCTTGTTCCGGATTTTAAAGTGGGTTCTGACGGGACTTACGCGACGTTGTCCTTAACCAGTGCAGCCAGCAGCAATCAGGATGCCAATGATATCGCAGACCTCAACTTCACTTTTGCAAATTCTGCCTTCACAGGTGGTGACGCATCATCCGTCACCAATGCTGTTGGCGCAAGTACTGGAATTGGAATTGACTTTCGAGATAGTCAGACACCTATTCTTGGCTATGGAACCCCAAACGTATCGACCGATAACCCTGAGGCCACCACATTCAGTGTAGCCGGGCAGGAAATAACACCTACAGGGATGACTTTTAATGATGATGGATCCAAAATGTATGTTGTGGGTCTTGCTAACGCTACAGTATATGAGTACTCCCTAACAACACCTTATGAGATCACAGCGGGTGTCGCTCCCACAGGAAACTCCTTTGACCTGTCAGACGAAGAAACTTTGCCACATGGTATTCAATTTAGTCCTGACGGGCTGAAAATGTTCATTGTCGGCTCTAATGGGGACGAAATCAACCAATATAGTGTATCCACCGCATTTGATATAGGAAGCACGATACTTCATGAAGGTTTGTATAGTGTCTCCTTTCAGACTACCGATCCTACCGCTTTATACTTCAGCCCTAATGGTATGTCTCTTTTTGTCCAGGGAGTCGATACCTACATGTACACGTTATCGAATGCATTTGATGTGACAGGAACTGTCACGCATGGAGCGACTTATAATTCTCAAACTGGGAATGGACTTTCATTTAGTGATGATGGGAGAGAAATGTATTTACAGGTGACCTCAGCTATCTACACGTATTCGCTAAGCATTCCCTTTTTTATAGACATTGGAGTGAGCGAATCGGATTTTACTTCCATAAGCACTTATGAAACACAGGCGCAGGACCTTTTCATTAGCCCGGATCGAACCAGACTCTTCATACTTGGAAATACCGGAGATGATATACATCAATTTAATTTATCTACTTCAGCCTTTGAAGAGCCTTTTGCCGATGATGGCTCACTCACCGGTTCCTTTACTATTTCAATTGTAGATGATCTTTTTGCGAATGCCGGCGGAGTTTTGCAAAACGGTGTTCA
>JANQEC010000259.1 GCA_028278585.1 Cyclobacteriaceae bacterium
TCTTTTGCTATTTTTTACGCCACTGAACAGAAAAACCTGAAGAAAAGCCAGCGAATTGTTTTGAAAGAAATTGAAAATTTAAAAACCAAACAACTAGGCAATCTTCAGTTGCAAAAAGCAAAAAACCAGATCAAAGGACAAATGGCACTGTCCGAGGAGAATAAAAGCGCAATTATGCTGATGATGGCCAAGAGTCAACTGGATTTGAACAAAATCCCGGACCTAACATCCGTGTTTAAAACGATTGATGCCATTACTTCGAAGCAGATCCAGGAATTGGCAAGAACATATTTGCCTATTGATCAAATGAGCACATTGGCATATCTGCCGTCAATTTAACCCCATTAGTCACCCGGAATTTATTTCAGGGTCTCATTAGTGACGTTCTTTGATGGAAGATGCTGAAACAAGTTCAGCATGACGTGCAGGTTTCGCTTACGATTTCTATCTTTGTGTACATGGAATTTCTCCCTGAGGATCTTCAGACATATGTAGAAGATCACACCGAGCCGGAATCTGACTTGCTCCAGCAAATCAACAGGGAAACTCACCTTCATGTTTTAAAGCCAAGAATGCTTTCCGGACACCTCCAGGGAAGGGTTTTGTCCATCTTTTCACATATGATTGCGCCCAAGAATGTCCTGGAGATCGGAACCTATACCGGTTATGCTGCACTTTGCTTGGCGGAAGGTATGACAGAAGGAGGAAAACTGGTGACTATTGATAACAACATGGAGCTTTCAATAAGGACCAGGAAATATTTTGAGGCCTCCAAATATGTGGATCAGATTGAAATGTTGATTGGAAATGCAGTGGATATTGTTCCAACGCTGAAACAGCAGTGGGACCTGGTGTTCATTGATGCAGATAAAGAAAACTACAGCCGCTATTTTGATCTGGTTATCGATCAAACCAAGCCTGGTGGGTTCATAATTGCTGACAATGTGCTGTGGAGTGGAAAAATAGTGGACGCTTCAAAAAATGATAAGGATACCATCGCGTTACGCGAGTTTAATGATAAGGTACATAAGGATGAGCGCGTACAGGACGTTTTATTTCCGATTCGCGACGGATTAATGATACTAAGGAAATTATGAAGAAACTGTTGCTATTGTTGTTGATTTTCATCGCTACTGACACCTATTCTCAGGTAGTTCCAAAGGAGATGAATTTTGGTGATATGCGGCTTCATATCACGGAAAGTGCCAGAAGACAAATTCAAAAAGACGTGGATAGGTTGACTGCCAGCCAGACATATTACGGTATCCTGGTGGATCGAATGAATTTGTACTTTCCGATTATCGAGAGAGCATTTGCTGAGAATAATGTTCCCGACGAGATCAAGTTCTTAGCTGTCCAGGAGAGTGGGTTGATATCCGACGCTGTATCAGTCGCAAATGCGGTTGGCTTTTGGCAGTTTAAGGATTTTACGGCTAGAGAAGTTGGCTTGAAGGTAGACCGTGGAGTTGACGAACGACTGAATATTGTGGCAGCATCTTATGGCGCGGCAAAATACCTGAATGCTAATAACTTCTTTTATGACAACTGGATCTATGCTGTAATGGCATACAATACAGGTAGGGGTGGAGCCGAAAAACTGGTCGATAAATCAAAGTTTGGAGCCAAAAAAATGACCATTGATAACCGAACTCATTGGTACGTGAAAAAGTTTTTGGCTCACGTGATTGCATTTTCACCATCCGTTGGTTTGCCACATTCTGAAAATATCTGGTTAGACGAGGACACCAATTCAAAAGGGATGACTTTATCAGGAATTGCGAAAAAACATAAAGTAGAACTTGAGTTGGTGAAGAAATATAACAAATGGTTGAAAAGAGGTACAGTGCCCGGTGATAAGAAATACGCCATGCTCATTCCAAAACATGGATCGCCTCCTAAACGGCTTGTAGCTTCAAATAGGAATTCATCATCAAGATCGACCAAAAGAATTTCCGAGCCTAAGCCAAAGATCTATCCTACGGAGATCAAACCTGGGATCACTAATACAGACAAGGCAACCATTATTCCATTGAATGGAATTCCATCCATATTGTCCAAAGAACTGGATGATGTGCATTCACTCTCAGCAAGATCCGGTCTTAGCGAGTCACGTTTTAGGAAATACAATGACATGGGTCCTTCAGATAAAATCATACCTAGTGAATTTTATTACGTCAAAAAGAAAAAAGGAAAATCTAAGATTGGATTTCATGTGACGAAGAAGGGAGAAACGTTGTGGGATGTTTCGCAACAATACGGCATTCAATTGAGCAAACTGGCCAAGAAAAACGGAATGAGCATCATTGACGAATTGAAGCCCGGTCGCGTTTTGTGGTTAAAGAAAACCAGACCCTCCGATCAGGAAATAGAATATCATCAAGTAGAAGAAGATCGACCATCCATCGTTGCAATAGCCTCAAAAGGAGAGGAGCGTGTAACTTATGATGATTCCGATGAGATTATAGTACCAGTGGTGGACAGGTCTAAGGAACTGAAAAAGGTTTCCATCCATACAGTAGCTCCGGGTGAATCCTTATGGGGAATTTCTCAGAAGTATGAAGTGTTAATGGAAGATTTGCTCAGATGGAACGAATTGTCAAATCCTGATGCGTTAAGGATTGGTCAAAACGTTCGTGTAAAAGCACCAGTTGAAGAAGTCGTTGAAATCAAAACACTCAGCACTCATCGTGTTTCCGCTGGAGAAACACTTTATGCGATTTCCAGAAAATATGATATGACCGTAGATGAATTGATGGAATTAAACGGAATGACAAACACCAACCTGGATGTAGGTGCAACACTCAAGGTTTATGAATGTGGAAGTTGTTAATGTGTTCTCGAGCAGGGAGCATCAAATATCACTAGCTGTCATGCCGTGCTTGACACGGTATCTTCCGGGTAGTTAAGAAGATGCCCGATCAAGCACGGTACGATACTTAAAATCGGACGGGTCCTCCTTGATCAGGTACCTTCCATCAATAATCAAAATCTAACCCCAGCCGCTCCTTTAATTCTGCAAGCTTAGGGTTTTGCTTGACCATGTGGTCGTAGATGTCCTTACTTGTGTAGAGCTTCTTTCCCTCATCAATCTGGGCGACTTGCTTATTAATTGTTAAGTGATCATTCTTTAATTCTGTTCTAAGGTATTGGATCAAATCAGTTTCAAACTTTTCTAAAAAGCTTACTTCCAATTGACTGCTAAGAAAAATAAGAACTTCACTTCCTTCTCCTTTTTTTATCTCTCGACCCAAGATGAGCTTGTCTGTATCTCCTGAATTGGATTTTTGTTCTCCAAATTGCTTCCAGACACTTTGCAATGCTGCCTCGTCAAAGTTTTCTTCCTTCTTATTGGTGACAGAGTTTTGACTTACTTCTTCTTTAACCTCCTCCTTTTTCTTTTTGAAAATGCTTGGGGTTTCCCGTTCGGTGGGCTCTCCTTCGGGCTCCTTTACTAACTGGGGCCTTGGTTCACTGACCTTAGCGGCAGGTGTGTCGTTTTCCACTTCTTTCGCAGCAATAATTTCCTCTCTTGAAGGAGGTTCTTCCGGGAGTGGTGGTTTTTCTTGAGGATCGATTTTCTTGCTGTCGGATTGCTCAAGAGGGGTTTCTGAACTTTTCTTAGTCTCCGGCTTAAGAGTCTCTGGTTTCTCTACTGTATCAGGCTGTTTTTTTTTTACTCCATTTTCTGTGGAGTTGGGTGTCAACGTGAGTGCACTGGGTAAATGTGCTAATTTCATCAAGCAGAGCTCAACATGAAGGCGTTGATTCTTACTGATTTTATAATTCAATTCAAATTGGTTGCAGATGTTGAGTGCGGAAAGCAAGAAGGATTCATCACAATTTTGTCCTTGTTCGAGGTATTTTGACTTGAGATTTTCAGAAACCTCCAGGAGACTGACGGTTTTGGAATCCCGGGAAATAAGAAGATTTCTCAGGTGCTGCTGAAGACCAACCAAAAAGTTGTTTCCGTCAAATCCGTTTCTGATGATTTCATCAAAAAGCAAAATCGAATCCGACATGTTCTCAGCGATCAGGTAGTCCACTAACCGGAAATAGTAGTCATAATCCAGGATGTGAAGATTCTTAATGGTATCCGCATAGTTCACTTTTCCATCAGAGGAAAAAGTGGTGATTAAGTCGAAAATGGAAAGCGCGTCACGGAGCGCTCCGTCTGCTTTTTGACCAATCAGATGTAAAGCATCATATTCAACCTCAACACCTTCTTTTTCGGCAATCTTTTGGAGTTGCTTTACGATATCCTCTACTTCGATCCGATTAAAATCATAGATCTGACACCTGGATAAAATCGTGGGGATGACCTTGTGCTTTTCCGTTGTTGCCAGGATGAAAATGGCATAATCCGGCGGCTCTTCTAACGTTTTCAGAAAGGCGTTAAAAGCCTGGTTAGAAAGCATATGAACCTCGTCAATGATGTACACCTTGTATTTTCCCTGCTGCGG
>JANQEC010000059.1 GCA_028278585.1 Cyclobacteriaceae bacterium
TCAGGATATGGTAGTTGTCGATGAGGTCTTTGGGGAAAATCAAGACAGTGAGTTAGAAGATATGTATGTTATTGACGAAATCAGCAAGAAGGCTCCCCCTACTTTCCGTGATCTTAATCCCAATTCACATAACCAACTGGAATCAAACCAAGTTGGAAGAGGTCAGGAATCTGATATGCACGTTGTTGATGAAGATGACTTTTATCACAGTTTCCAGCAAAACTCCCTCACTGGACTGTTGCAAGACACCGAGCTGCAAACTCAGGGTCCAAAAAACGACTTGTTGATTTACCTGCGTAACTTGACAAACTATCTGGAAGTCACTATCAAAAAGGTCTTAGCACAAAGGAAAGGCATGAAGTTCTGGGTTTCCTTGAAAGTTTCCTATGTCCACCCAGCTAAGCCCGATCAGGATCCAAAAATTTTCTACTTACACACAGGGCAGTTGCTACTCATCAATGAATTCCAATTATCAGATACACTCAAGGAAATACTTTCGAAGATTTTACAACGAAATGCACATTTCATCAAGGAGAAGTCAGGTTTAGTTTTAGATAAAGTGCATTCCACTAGATTCAGGGTGGCTGAATATTTCCCATTCGCAGGTCGATCATATTCCGAATTGCCCCGTTTCCTAGCAAACAAGAAGGCAATTGTCAACATCAATAATTTTGACAACCGATGCTTTGGATATGCTTTATTATCGGCACTTGTGCCACAAAACTCAGATGCTCATCGCTACCAATATTACGAAAGATACTTTCAACAGTATAAGTTGGCAAATTTATCTTACCCAATAACTCCAAATAAAATCCCAAGAATCGAAGATGACCTTCATATAGGGATTAACGTTTTCTCCTTCTATGATGACGAGGGTAGAGCACGCCATCCAATCTATGTCACGCAAAAGACTTTCCCCACTATAGTTGATCTTTTATATTGGGCCGAACACTATGCTTGGATAAAATCATTCTCCCGATTCATGGCAGACATTAATAAGAATGATCATAAGCTCTTCTGGTGCAGAAGATGTCTATGTCA
>JANQEC010000263.1 GCA_028278585.1 Cyclobacteriaceae bacterium
GTGACGCCACAAGTAGTCAAACACATTGTGAAAAGTTGAGAAGTTGCAAAAAATTACTATGAAATAATTTTATTTGATTACTGTAAAATGTCATGTACAACGCCCGTGGGTTATACAAAATTAGTGGCCATTTAAGGGAGTTATATTCAAAGGGGTTGTACGAGAGTTTTTGCAAAAGTTTAAAACACTTCTACGTAGCTATTTTAATGCATTTTCTGCAGTTTGGATGCATTTTTATCGATGGTCTTATATGCGAATTGGGCAAAAATTAGTGACCATTTAGGAAAGGTTATATTAGAGAGGGGTTGTTGGAAGTGGAGGTTAAGAAGTGATGCGTTGTGGTGAAATACAGAAGTGAGAGCAGGATGAGAAAACAAGAAGTTTATGATGAGAGTACAACAACTGAGCGACTGATGTATAAGAAAGAAATAGGCAAGACTAAAGTGCACACTTTCTACACACAAGAAATGCAGGAAACATTTACATCAAACAAAATGCATATCACAAACTCTCTGGAAGTTTTCATTCTTTACGTATTTCCCAACACTCCTTCTAAACCTTCCAGAGTTTGTAGACTAAGGGACATTCGATCAGCTTTGAACTTTTCTTTCGCGAGGGGTTTCGTCAAGATGTCAGCTGCCATATTCTTTGAAGTGCAGTATTCGACCTTGATGGTCCCATCCTCTATCTTTGATTCGATCAACTTGACCCGAACATCGATGTGCTTTCTCCTGGAGTGGAAAGTGGGATTTTCGGAAATTCGGATCGCTCCCAAGTTGTCTTCGAAAATAGTAGTCAGTCCTTTTGGCATGCACCTGACTGTTTCTTGCTTTTCCAGGAGATCAAGTTCCCATTCCTCATGAAAACAAAACCTGAAGTGGACTTTCTATCATCCAGTGATCCTGCGAAGTCGGCGTCCGAATATCCAATCAGAGCTGTGTGTAACTGTCCTTTAGTTGATTTGAACAAAATTCCCAAGTCGGTCGTTCCTTTCAGGTATCTGAAAACCTTCTTCACTTGTTCCCAGTGAAACACCGATGGGTCTGAAGAGAACTGAGCCAGTTTGTTCACTGCAAAACTGAGGTCAGGTCTGGTCGCCACACTGAGGTACATGAGAGAACCTATCGCAGACCTGTA
>JANQEC010000141.1 GCA_028278585.1 Cyclobacteriaceae bacterium
TCTTCATTTTCAATTTCTAATGCACTAAGCTTGTCGCTTGTCGCTTGTGGCTGTTTACTCAGATTATCGATTTCCTTTTCTTGTTCCAGTGTATAAAGCATCAGCTCCTCGATCTTCTTTCCCGAAGAATCGGGACTGCTCAGTTCTTTTCTAAGCTGCGCTATCTCCTTGTCTTGTTGAAGAGTGTACAATGTGAGTTCCTCAATTTTGCGCAGTAGCAGCATATTCATCGTACCAAGCTCTACTCCATTTGCTTCCATTTCTTTGGCAGAGGGAATTTCTGGTAAATGCTTTTCCGATTTTATGAATTTCTCGATTTCTTCGAGTGTTGGTAGGTTATAGTCATTAGCAAAGACATAATCCGGAGCTGGAACAGAAAGGTCTACTTTAACTTCTTCTGTGTGGATCTTGCCTTTGACGGTAAGTTTTTCGTCTGGGGAGGTAGTGCCTATCCCAACTTTTCCCGTAGTTCTTGATATCGAAATAGCATTAACATCACCAGGGACATTAGAATCATTATCATTATGTACTCCAATATTGAAAATGTTTTGGCTTCCATCATAATGAATAAATGCTCCTTGAAAAGAGGACTCATATTCTGAAAATCTAATTCGACCGCTTTCAAAGTTATTGGTAGAACTATTCCCAAGGAATGCCTGACCATCAATCAATGTGAACTTTTGAGATGGATTTTGTGTGCCAATACCGACATTTCCATCTGAATCTATTCTCATTCTTTCTGATGTACTGCCTCCCACAATAAAGGCAAGTTCTCCATTGTCCTTTCCAGACCTTAGCGTTAGTAAGTCAGTGGAAGTATCACGATACAGCACATTCATACGATCACCACCGCTACTTCCCAGCCTAATACCGCCTGTAGTACCAGGTTCGACATAGATCCATTGTTCACCAGACCCTTGTATATGCAAATTCGTTGAGGGAGAAGATGTACCTATACCAACCTTCCCATTTGTGTAAGTGATTTGTCCACTTGTGCTTGTCACCCAATCATTTTGAGCAATTAGCACCGTCTTTGATAAGAATGCTATCAGTGAGATAAGTAAAATTTTCGCTTTCATCTTGTATTTTTTTGTTCTAATTTTTTGATTCGTTTGTTCTGTTCAAGAATATAGAGTGTCAACTCCTCGATCTGCTTAGCTATTTGCTTTTGACCATTGGCTATTAGCTCCTGGTTTTCGGATTTTAGATTTTGGATTTCTTTCGATTGCTGTATGGTGTATAGGGTTAGCTCTTCTATTTTTCTAAGCAACCTTGCATCCATCTCCCCCACATTGATCCCTTCTTTCATCACTTCTGCCTCACTGGGAATGTCGGGTAAGTGGTTATTCTTGATAATGTATCGTTCAACCTCGCTTAAGGGTAAGAGGTCATAATCATCGGCGAATACAAAATCTGACCAGTTTTGTGTATCTGTGTGAAGTGTAGTGCCTTTAATCGAACCATTGACATGAAGTTTGTAAGAGGGTGTTTGCGATCCTATTCCTACATCACCGTTACTTTTTATTCGAAAATATAATGTTCCTGAATGGTGAAGTCTGTAATCCCCAGTATAGTTATCTATTCTCCAATCGTTAAACCCCATGGGTCCATCCAGTGCAATTTCACCACCTTCAGAGGAAGTTGATGCCTTTACCCTAAGATAATCAGCTCGAATTTTTCCATTTACTTCAAGCTTTTCTGTTGGATTCGTGGTGCCAATTCCAACATTACCACTTTTGTCTATCCGGAATCTCTCACTCATTGAATAAGTGCTTCCCGTAGTAACGCTTCCGTCATAACTGAACCAGGAAAGTTTACCTCCATCAACGGACAAAGTACCGAACCCATTACCAGAGGTAAATATGGCTTCCCATGCGCTAGAGTTATTATAAAAAGTGTTGGAAGTAAGATAGCTATCCGTTCCTGAAGCTGAACGACTCATTAGTGCCGCAGATCCAAAAAATGCTGACTTATACGTGCTATGAGTGTTTGGTGGAATTGAAGATTGCAATAATCCCAAATGGCCACCGTCCGCTAAACTAAAACTGAAAGCATTATCCCCTCCAATTGCCACTCCAAACTTGTTATTGCTATGGTCATAGGATAAAAAAGCAGCCTTGTTTACTGCGTCCATTTCCCCGATGGCAATTTGACTTACTCCCGTAGTAATTCCCTGACCGAATAGTGCATGAAGTCCGGCACCTCCGGAAGTAGTAGAGAATATTTCACTAGGAGTAGATGTACCTATTCCAACTTTGCCGTTTATTGAGGTAATATCATTGGTAGTCTCTACTTTCACTTCAGAGGTCACAATCTGCCCATGCAGATGCGAGTGAAGCAATATCAATATGGGTATAAAAAGCTTTTTCATTTGGTATTATTTTCAAGTTTTTCAATTCGGTTTATCAGAGCCTCAAGCTGTAAGTCATAAGCTGCAAGCTTCAAGTTGGTAGCATTAAGCTCTTTTTTCAATTCTTCATTTTCAATTTCTAATGCACTAAGCTTGTC
>JANQEC010000150.1 GCA_028278585.1 Cyclobacteriaceae bacterium
CGTGCTCATTTCTCATACAATTATTGAAGAAAAATGGATAAAATTTATATAGCAAGCATCGTCAGCTCATGCTCTACACAGTGGTGTCAATTATAACAAAGTTGCTTAATAATAATTAGCAGATATTATAATGAATAAAATAAAAAGCATACTTTTAATTTCTTTTTTGTTTTTATCTGGACCACTTCTCTGTCGTACTCGGGGTGATGTACGACATGACCTGTTATTGTTTGAAAACGGCCATCTTCAAGTGGGAAAATAATAACAGATCTGGTTTCATCATATTCTCTGTATTCACCACCAATCTCCTGAGCATACTTTTTACTAAACGATTTAAAATTCATAGCAAGCCAGTTATGTTTGGTAGTAAGTTAAGTGTTTGTGTGCCAAATAAAGAATGATACGTATAGAACTAATAGGTAGTATCTAAATCAGTCACAGGACTTGTCCCCGTCTTGGCTTCTTCCTGCTTTCTTTTTAACGCTGCTTTCCTACCACTTATGATCAAGTCCTTAAACTCATTGAATGAGTGAACAAAACGTAAACTTACCCCTGTCTCAAAATTCTGATCCCCTTGATTGGCCGAAAGTTGTTGATTAGTGGCTCTAAAGACTTTTGCTCTTAATCGTCCGTCCTTGGTCAGGCTGTATTCGACTGACCAATCTCCAACGATATCGTCTAGTAACTTATCATTTTGGTTTTGTGTATTGTTGACTCCTCCTCCTCTTGTCACTTTTAAGCGACCATCTAAAAAAGTATATGCCAATCTAAGCTGAAATGTGTTAAAGGCATCACCGTCCAGGGCAGCTAAATCAACTTCAACTTCCAGGTTTTCATCCAGCTGGCTAACTAAATAGCTGACTTGATTAGAGAAAAATTCACTAACACTATTTCCCACATTACCTCCGCCACCAAGGGTGAAGCTGGATTGTGGTGAAAATCTTCGGAAGAAAAGCAAACTGATCACTTGTCTTTTTAGTTCCTGCTCATTGCTTACGATCTGCGATAATTTACTTTGACGCCAGGAAGTTTCATCAATCTTATCAGCCATTTGAAGATCAAAATCAATCGACGGACTTAGTATACCTTCACTAAGATTAAGCATGACATTTACTCCTACTTTCGTGTCAGCTTCTCCTCCATCGTCTTCTCCTTCTGTTAGAAGAGGAATAAAATCAGCTCGCTGTAAATAAATTGCATTGAGATCAATAGATCCGTTGTAGGGATCTCCAAACCACGTTACTCTGCTTCCTGGAACTACTTCAAATTCTTTGTTAATGAAACCTGGTACAGTGAAATTATATGCCCCGTCGGTGATCTCCAAGGGGCCAAACATGTGAAACTCTCCATCTGTATCCAGCGAGAGTTTTATGTTTCCTCTGCCTCGTCCACGAATTATATCCCCGGTCTTTATATCAAAAATTAATTCGCAGTAAGCTTCCGGTGTGACTTCTATATCAAAGTCAATCGTAATTCCCTGAAAGTTATATTCCTTTTCCTCGGTGATCTGCGTAGTGTCACTAAAATCTAAAAAAGTGATATAATCCTGCTGTGAAACATCACCACCTTCCGTAATTGGAACAAAAAAACGGGTATCATTCTCGGTTTTTATTGATGCCTTGATCAGCAAGTCATTTAAAGGCCCCGATATGTTTACTTCTCCTGTCCCATTTGCTGTTCCGTAATAAAGGCTATTATCCGCTGTTGTGGTATTCAGAAATTCAAAATTATCGGCCTCTATCCTTATGTCAGTAGTTATATCAGTAAAAAAATTATGTGAGATTGTTCCACTAACACTTGATTGAGCTCCCTTGCGATCCATTAAATTGAAATTCTCTATTTTCAGAGCTCCTGGTTCAAATTTCAACGGTCCTCCAAACGTATATAACGTATTTAAGTAGTTGACTCGCATACCTCCTTCTGAGATTACACATTCTCCAGTAATCTCCGGAGAATCCAGTGCGCCTTTAAGATTTAATCTACCATCTGCATAACCTACCAGATCTGAGACATTTTCCGCAAGAAATTGTTGAGCTAGCATTAGATCTGCATTCTCAAATTTCATTTGGAAATCAAGCTGATTTCCAACATTAAAGGGATAATAATAACCACTCAGGTCAATAGAGTTAAAACTTTCTCTATCTACTCTTACCTGGGTAAAAATGTTTTTCTCTTGAGAATTCCATTCTGACGTGCCGGTTATATCCCCAACCAAAAAATCATCGAAGGTCAAACCTTCCATGTCAAACCCACCTTCAAACTGAAACGGTTGCTTTGCGTTTTCTCTAAAAACAGCAAGTCGTCCCTCCAAAAGACCATTTACATTAATATCCGTAAAGAGGTTCGCTTTTTCAAGATTAAGGTTCTTCACAACAAGGTCAACATTTGTCTCATCGACGGCCGAATAAATCCCATTGAGTTCAATCGATTCTGTAACATCGTCAATGCTGAAATTTTCAATTTTGATTGTATTTGGATATACCGTAAGCTTATTTTTTGGATTAAATGTCCAAGTATCATCAAATGCAATAATCCTGGATGGCTTCATTTTTATCAAAATGGAATCACTGGATAAAACAGCATTGGTTTCAAACCTCATCTTGCTTTTTGTTGTTTCCTGACTAATAGAAGTTGTCAGGTCAATATTATTATTGAGCCATATACCCTCAATCAGAAGATTCTCAGTTTCAGGAATGGCCGAAAATTTCTGACGATCTGATTCAAGGATAAAATTGGTAAGCACCTCTTTTGATCCAATCTCCTTGGAACTATTTAACTCCATCACAGGATTATAGATGATATTCTTTCCAAACTTTAAATAATCCGCTTGAGCATACATGAACAGGTTGGAATTCTTACTCTCTCTGAAAGTAGCCTCCAAAAATGATCCATCGGGCACCTCCAAAGGAATTTGAAGAGAATCAAGATATCTTGATAGATTATCAAACTGTGCAAAAAGCTCAAGTTTATAACTCTCCCGATCTTTCTCTTCATTGATTGAGTCCTTCGATAACTGAATTTTGGAAGCATAGTCAGAAGCCAATGCCGAGAGATCACTTATTGCTTGAGTAACTTTAAAATCACCACTCAGTTTGGCTTTTACACCTGGCAAGTCGAGTTCAAGGTTACGTTGTCCATCTACCAACGTGGCGGTGAATTTAATAGAATCAACAAGTACCTCGTTATTATTAGCTCTTACAAACCCTGAATCTATTTGGGCAGTTCCTGTGAATTGATCCAAATCGAGATTCACTATATCAACCCGGAGTTTCCCTCCCGTCACCAGTGGGTCCAGCACAAGGTTAAGTTCATTCAAGTGGGTAGAATCAATATTTAGATCTACTCTCAGAATTTCTTCTTCCAGGTTGAAATCCAGGTTTGCATTTCCTTTTACCTGACAATTCGGATCATCAACTGCAAATGATCCTCTGAAAAACTTAGATGCAAAAGTGCCATTAGCAGTTATGGAATCGTAGGAGTACCCATAGAATCCGGAGTTGTAAATCTTTGCATTTAAATCAAAATTTGCATTCTTGGCAGTGATTCCCTCTCCATCAATTCTTCCATTCATACTAACCTGTTGAACCAGTTCTTTATTTCTGAAAAATGCGCCAAGATCTACATCTATAAGTTCCAGATTACCACTGTATTTCATTTCATTTGGATCATCCGGGATCTTCAGGTTTATATCGGAGTGTACAGATCCTTTTTCAGTGACGAAATTACCACTGGCCACAAAGTCATGTAAAAAACCAGCAAAACTTCCTGTGAAATCAACCCGACCTAATTGAGCAATATTCTGAGATAATTCACCCACGTATGGTTCAATATCCTCCGGAATAATATGTGAATCGGTAATATCAGCCAGGACAAACGTGCTTGACAGATTAGGTAGTCCAAACGAACTAAGTCCACCTTCAATAAAGGACTCATTTCCAAATCCAATCCTGGAATTGTCCATGTTAAAATCCTCTACCTTACCCCAGATGGTTCCGTCTATCGAGATTGGAGATTTAATACTCTCTATACCAGTGAGAGCCTTGAGGTCATTCACAGATATCACAGATTCGGAAAAATAGAGGCCAAAAGAGACACTGTCTACAAAATGAGATAAGTTCTCAATTCCATGATAGTAAAACTTAATACTATCTGAAATCTGGCTTGTAGGAGTTTTAAGGTTTAATTTGGTAAGACTTAGTGATTCATTATTAAGTTCTATCCTACTGCTCAGCTCTGTTAATTCAAGACCATGGTCCTTTTCTAGTCCTGTGACATGGATCACATTCATTTCAATCGTATCTCGCTTAAGAAAAAAATCTGCAAATTGGATCTCAGAAAAAGTGAAATTCATATGCGAGACATCAAGTCTGTTTTTGATTTTCTCCCTGGTGTTGTTATCTATTGAAAGTTCGACATTGGAAAGAAAAACTTCTTCTACATTGATTGGTCGGTTTTTCTTGTTGGGGTTTTTAAGAGAATTTATTAGCTCAGAAAGATTCAGGGCTGATAGTGAATCATGCTTTATTAACTGAAGCATCAGTTTGTTTGCTTGTACCTCTTCAACGCTAAGGAATTCAGAATTCAATAGATCCGTAAGTTTATAGTTTACTAAAATCCTTTCAGCAAAAACCAGCGTATCAGATTGTCTATCAAGAATGAGAAAATCATTCAGCTCTACTCTATCCAGCCATGCGATTTTGACCGAACCAACGGTGGCATCATGATCGGTGATTTTTGAAAGTTCAACAAGAAATCTTTTAGTCAGATAAGTTTGAACAGGCTTTATCTGAGCCACAAGGATTGAGATCAAGAGCAAAATTGAAAAATAGAAAATCAATCTTGCACTAATTTTCCCAAGTAATTTGCTAATTCGCAATATGGTATCTCTATTTTTCAAAAAGTTGGTCTTGTGGCAATAATACTTGGTATAGAGTCTTCATGTGATGAGACCTCCGCATCCGTGTGTATAAATGGCAAAGTAATCAATAATGACATTGCTACCCAAGACATACACGAACAGTATGGAGGTGTAGTTCCTGAATTAGCTTCACGAGAACATCAAAGAAATATTGTGCCAATTGTGTCTCATGTGCTTGAAAATGCTCAAATTTCTTTAGAAAACTTAGATGGAATCGCTTATACAAGAGGTCCAGGGCTTCTTGGGGCATTGTTAGTGGGGTCAAGTTTTGCCAAGTCTATGGCGCAGGCTTTAAACATTCCGACGATCCCTGTTCACCATATGAAGGCACATGTTCTGGCTCATTTCATTGATGATCCTAAACCCCAATTCCCCTTCATTTGTCTAACTGTCAGTGGTGGACATACCCAGTTGTTGCTAGTAAAAAGCGCAACAGAAATGGTAATTCTTGGACAAACAAAGGATGATGCGGTTGGTGAAGCTTTTGATAAATCCGCGAAACTTCTTGGTCTTCCCTACCCAGGCGGGCCTATGATCGACAAATTGGCCTCTAAGGGTGATCGAAACAAATTTCAATTTGCTAAATCGGATGTTCCAGCACTCGATTATTCATTTAGCGGGATTAAAACTTCAATTCTGTATTTTCTAAGAAAGGAAGTGAAGAAGAATGAAAACTTTGTGGAAGAAAACTTAAATGACCTAGCCGCCAGTATTCAATTCACTCTTATTGAAATGTTGATGTTTAAGTTGAAATTGGCTGCTAAACAAGAAGGAATCAACCAAATTGCCATTGCAGGAGGTGTTTCAGCCAATCTGGGACTAAGAAAGAGACTGACAGAGGAAGCTAATAAAAGCGATTGGGAGATTTTTATACCTGATTTCCAATATTGCACGGATAATGCAGGAATGATCGCAATCTCAGGACATTTTCTGTATGAAAATCAACAATTTGGCCTTCTTACAGATAGTCCTCTGCCCAGAATGCCATTTTAGCGCTATTTTTAACCCTTATGAGTAAGGATAAGGGACGGTTTCAGCAGAATATTCAGATCAAAAATCGCAAGGCGAGCTATGAATATGAGTTTGTCGAGAAATTTGATGCTGGAATTATTTTAAAAGGATCGGAGATTAAATCGATCAGGGAAGGCAAAGCAAGTGTCCAGGAGGCCTACTGTTTTATTAAAGGTGACGAGGTATTTGTCAAAGGAATGAACATCTCTCCGTATGCACAGGCAAGCTTTAATGGACATGAAATGGCAAGGGACCGGAAACTTTTACTAAAGAAAAAAGAAATTGAAAAGCTAAGGACAAAAACAGAGGAAAAAGGATTGACGATTGTTCCAATTAGGATATTTATCAATAACAGAGGATACGCAAAACTTGAAATTGCGTTAGCTAAAGGGAAAAAACTTTTTGATAAAAGGGAAAACATTAAGAAAAAAGATCAGGATCGCGAGTTAAAAAAATTAAGAATTTGATGAACGCAGTTTTAGTACTAAATCAGGATTATTCACCTCTTACTATTTGTTCGGTTCAAAGGGCATTTCTTCTTGTCTTTTTGAATAAGGCAGAACTCCTGAATAGTGTTAAAGAACGGGAACTTAGGTCCATTTCCAATGTTTATCCTTTTCCATCTGTGATAATGATCAACAGATACATCAATATACCTTATAAAGGGGTTGTGCTGTCTCGCCACAACATCTTCAAGAGAGATGGTCATAAATGTCAGTATTGCGGTACCAATAAAGATCTAACGCTGGATCATTTAATCCCAAGATCCAAAGGGGGAAAGTCTTCATGGACGAATCTCGTAACTGCTTGCAAAAGATGTAATGCATTAAAGGGGGATTCCTCAATAGAAAAGGCGGGATTAAAACTTAGAAATTCACCAATAAAACCTTCTTACATTTCTTTTATTAAAATGGGTACGGGGGCTTTGCGTGAAGACTGGCAGCCTTACTTAAATCCGAAGAAAGCTTCTGCATAACCCAATAAAAAAGCCTGTCTTAACAGACAGGCTTCAAGTTATTGACAATTTTCAATTTAGTTTTCAACTGTTCCTTTTCGGATTGATTTGTATAAAACTTTGAGCGCATTAGCTTCTCTCAGTTCCTGTTGAACGTCGGACACGATACCCATCTTCACTTCCTGATCCACGTTCATTGCCATGGTTATTTTATCTCGTTGATTTTCATCCAATTTATCTTTTTCCTGATTGACAAACTGAACGATATCAGATGGCTCAACAAACACATCATTTGTTTGAACCTTAGGTTCTGATCCATACAAGCCTGTATTCTTTGGCTCTCCGATAAAAATATGACTTACTAAAGACTTCTTTTCAATTTTAGTCAACTGATCTGCCTTTGGCAGCAACTGTTTCACCAAAATTTCATCATCCCTCATTACAGTCGTAACCATAAAAAAGAACAACAGCATAAAAATAATATCAGGTAATGCAGCTGTGGGGATGTCCTGTCCTGCTTTCGATTTCTTTTTAAACTTCGACATACTATTCTTTATTTATCTGGTTCTGCAATAGACAATGCTCGAGGAATATTCGACCTTGCCTGTTGATAAATCCTTCTTTGTGTATCATCCTTTAAATCGATGGCTAACCATTCCTCGGCTGTTAATCCGACACGTTCACCATAGATCTCATTGTATGCCGCATTCATGGCGTCCATCACTTCGATATAAAGCTCATAGCTTGTACCACGATTCGCCTTGAACGATACGATAGCTTTCGTTGGGTCATCAGAAGAATCCGGATTCTGCCCGGCTTGCACCTTTAGCGAGGATGGAAGCGAGTTGTACAATTCGATCCCTTCAGGTGTTGGATTTCCGAAGTTGAGAATAAATACTTTCACCTCATCTTTTAAATCGGCAATCGGACGCGTCCATGGCTCATCTTCCACTAATAACTGGTCTTTAGAATTCGCCAGAATCTTGAATATATTCCTTTGTTGGAATTTTATCTCAGGAGGCGGATCATTCGGATCCGGTTTTGGAGGTAGCTGTATAGCAATTCCTTTATCATTCGCTATCGTGGTAGTAACCAAGAAGAAAATAAGCAAAAGGAATGCAATGTCAGCCATTGATCCGGAGCTAACCTCCGGGGTACCTCTGTCTTTATTTCTTGCCATTATTCCAGCATTTTTTGAATTTCAGTAAATACGATTCCACCAATTGCTAAAAATGCAAGGATGTACATGGTGATCAATCCTGCACCTACCATTTTTGCAGTTCCTGCTGAGTATTCTTTGTACACTGTACCATCAGCAATTACATAGGAAATAATGAAAACCACAACTACAACTCCTACTCCGGTACCAATCTTCTTAAGAGATTGCGGATCTCCGAATGCTTTTGCTAACGGCATCCCTATAGCCGCCAAAGCGCAAACTCCAGCGAGTATATAAGCTAAAAATAATCCTACATCAATCATAATTAATTTGGTTTAAGGATTATCTAGAAAGGTTGTGCTTAACAAGAAGATCAACCAAGGAGATTGAAGCATCTTCCATACTGTTCACAATTGAATCAACTTTAGAAACAAGGTAGTTGTAGAAAAGTTGAAGTATAACTGCAACGATCAATCCACCTACTGTAGTCAAAAGTGCTACCTTGATACCGTCTGCAACAAGTGCAGGAGAAACGTCGCCTGCTTCTGCAATAGCATCAAAGGCATCGATCATACCAATTACCGTTCCCATGAATCCAAGCATTGGGGCAAGAGAGATAAAAAGTGAAATCCAAATCATTCCTCTTTCCAACCTTCCCATTTCAACAGATCCATAAGCAATGATTGATTTCTCAACCATTTCAATTCCTTCTGACATTCTCATCAGACCTTGAGTGAAAATTGAGGCTACAGGACCTCTTGTATTCCTGCAAACTTCTTTAGCAGCTTCAGGTCCACCAGAACCTAGTGCATCTTCAACATCGGATAGAAGTTTATTTGTATTGGTAGAGGCCATATTCAGGTGGATGATTCGTTCGATAGCAATAGCTAGTCCTAGAATCAAACATGCGAGAACAATACCCATAAATGTCGGTCCACCATCAATGAATTGTTGTTTTACAACTTGGTGGAAGCCAGGCGAGCTTTCCTCTTCTACAAATACTTCTTCAGCTGCTACCTCTTCAGGTTGAGCTTCTTGAGTTTCTTCCGCAAAGCCATCTCCTGCTACTGAGTCAGCTGCTACTTCAGTTGAATCACTATCAGAAAAATCCTGTGCGTGTACATTTAATGCGGTGAAAGTGAATACACCTGCCAACATTAAGAGTGTCAATAACTTTTTCATAATTCAGTCTAATAAGTTAAGTCTTCGGTTTAAGTTAAATATTCAAATTTTCAAAAATTCAATTCAATCTGCAGAGAGGAAGGGATTCGAACCCTCGATACCCCGTAAAGAGTATACACGCTTTCCAAGCGTGCGCCTTCAGCCGCTCGGCCACCTCTCTAATCAGCCGCCTTTTTTGACGGGCTACAAATAAATGATGAAAATTACCTTTATGCAAGTTTTGAATTAAGAGTAGCACCTATATTCTAACTTTTGTCTTTCATTCATCCATTTCTCCATTCATTGGCGAGGATAGCTTCTGCTTCAGCACCTTACGATCCTTTTCGCTTCCTAACAACAACATAAGTTTCGTCGCTGCCGCCTCAGTTGTAATGTCTCCACCACTCAAAACCCCTATTTCATTCAACTTTTTACTCGTCTCATATCTTCCCTGCATTACTTCTCCACCAAGGCATTGGCTCACATTCAATACGATCAACCCGGCTTCAACCGCTTCGCGAAGACAGTTTAGAAACCATTCAGATTTCATCGTATTACCTGATCCAAACGACTCCAAGATCAAACCGTCGAGGTTACTGGCAAAAATCGTTCCTCTTACCGCGCTTTCTGTTATTCCTGGAAAAATTTTTAAAATAGTAATATTGGGATTGATATCAGAATTGACTTTTAGTGATGAATTTTTCTGGTAAGGTCGAAGTACGCTATGGTTAAATTCTATTGAGATCCCAGCCTCGGCGAGGTACGGATAATTCTCTGATTCAAAAGCCGCAAATTGACTACTTCTTATCTTTTGGGAACGATTCCCTCGAAGTAGGATGAAATTAAAATAAATGCACACTTCA
The DNA here is from genome assembly GCA_028278585.1 of Cyclobacteriaceae bacterium. Classification (GTDB taxonomy): domain Bacteria; phylum Bacteroidota; class Bacteroidia; order Cytophagales; family Cyclobacteriaceae; genus Ekhidna. The sequence continues at coordinate 10,068 of JANQEC010000150.1, forward strand.
CTTACAATTGGTATTCCATCCTCCACCATGGAAGCAATTTCAAGGGCTGTTATTAGATTTTCTCGTGCATCAGACCGAACTGAACCAATAGGCATCTGGGCTCCGGTGAGGATCACGGGTTTGTTTAGACCCTCTAACATAAAGCTGAGCATTGAAGCAGTATACGCCATCGTATCGGTTCCGTGAAGAATGACAAAACCATCGTATTGTTCATAGTTATCGGCTATAATATTGCACAGGTTCTTCCAATCGTCACTAGTAATGTTCGATGAATCGATCGGGGTTGGAAAAGAGATAGCAGCCAATTGAATACTTAGTGACATCAGCTCAGGAATCCTTTCAACCACTTGTCCAAAGTCAAAAGGAGCCAGGGAACCTGATTCGTCCAGCACCATTCCGAATGTGCCCCCTGTGTAGATGATAAGAATCCTTCGATCACCTACTTTATTGATATTAACCACTTCGTATTTCACGAGCGGAAAAATAAATCATTTGCGTTTTTCGTGGTCAATGTAGCTACTTCATGAACCGAAAGTTCCAAAATTTCTGACATCCTTGTGGCAATGAATTTTAATTTCGAAGGTTCATTCCGCTTTCCTCTTTCAGGTGCCGGTGATAGGTAGGGACTGTCTGTTTCCAGAACCAATTTATTCGCGTTTAATTCCGGAATCACTTTGTCAAGGCCTCCGTTTTTAAAAGTAGAAACACCTCCAATCCCCAGGTAAAATCCCAAATCTGTGATCTGGTTCCCCTGTTCCGCGGATCCTGTAAAGCAATGGAATACGCCTTTCAGTCCTGTGCCTTCAAATTCTTCAACCAGATCAATCGTTTCATCAATTGTTTCTCGGCAATGAATGACGACAGGAATATTGTGTTTGATGGCTAATTCACACTGGAATCTAAACGCCTCTTTCTGTTGCTCCCAGAATGTTTTATCCCAGTATAAATCAGTCCCAATTTCACCAATCGCAATAAAACTTCTCCTCGACAACCACTCTTCTACTATGTAAAGCTGTTTTTCAAAATCCTGCTTGACTGAACACGGATGCAACCCTATCATGGCATAGCAGTAATCAGGGTATTTCTCTTCAAGTTGAAGCATATCATCGATGGAATCCTTATCGATGTTTGGCAACAGGATTTTTTCTATTCCTTCATCGATTGCCCGCTGAATGACAGCATCAACATCTCCATCAAATTCCTCAAGAAAGATATGTGCGTGGGTATCTATTAACATCAAATGACACTAAACTTATAATTTAAAGATGACCAATGCTCCAAACATACCGGCAAAATTGCTTTCAGATTTTCAAAAGATTTTTCATTGTCATGAAAGACTACAATACTTCCAGGTTCTACGACTTTTAACTTCCGAATTGACTTTGAGACGCTCAGTTTCCTTTTGAAATCCCAGGAGAGGTGACTCCACATAATTATCCTATAATCTGATCTAAGCTGAGATATTTGACTTTTTTTGATTCGTCCATATGGAGGTCTGAATAAGTCATTTGGTTGTCCCCGAATTTCAGTAACAATCTTATTGCACATCTCAACACTCTTCAGATAATCTTGAGTGGAAGTTTTCCATCCATTTTCGTGATGAAATGTATGATTGGCCAATTTATGTCCTTGATTGATGGCTTCAACACCAATTTCTCTAAATCGGGAAAGATTTTCGCCAATACAAAAAAAGGTGGCTTGGGCCTCATAATCACTTAGTTGATCTAAAACCCAAGGTGTGATTTCCGGATGCGGTCCATCATCGAAGGTTAGAAAAATTTCGTTTTTGGATTCTTTTTTCCAAACAAGAGAAGGATAGATTCTCTTAATAATGCCTGGTGTTTGTTTTGGGATCATTTATTCAGAACACGGCACGAAAGCATGGTAATATCATCGTTGAATTTTCTTTCTCCTTTGAATTCAACAAGCTCATCCAGGATTCGATTGTGCAGGCCCTGAAGATTACCAAGCTGTTCCTTTATAAGTGTTTCCAATCGTTCGAACTCAAAGGCTTCGTCTTCTTCATTGAATGTTTCAGTAAGTCCGTCTGTGTATGCAAAGATGAAGAAATCGGACAGGCCTTTGATGGTTTCCGTTTTTATGAAGGGCAGTGGATCGAACATACCTAACACGGTAGTCCCCTCATTCAGGAGAATAATTTCGTCATTATTAATTAATACTATCTCGTTATGCCCACAGTTGATGTACTCCAGATTTTTTGTGTTGTAATCGTAAATAGCAGCGAAGAAAGTAATGAAATTCTCTGCATTCCCACTTCTGAATGTAGTGTGATTCAGTTCATTTACAATTTCCTCCAAGTTTACAGAATGTCTCACAAGCGTTCTCAATGAGGCTTGAAAATTGGACATCAAAAGAGCAGCAGGCACTCCTTTTCCTGAGACATCAGCGATACAAATTAAAAATTTGTCGTTGTCGATCTTTATGTAATCATAATAATCTCCTCCTACATCTTGATGTGGCAAATAGAATGCTTCAATCTGAAGTCTTTCTGCCATTGGAAGCTGTTTGGGAAATAGAAAGTTTTGTACTTTTTTGGCAATATCAAGTTCACGTTGATATGCTTCCTGTTCTAATTGCTTTCTTGAAAACTTCTTATTCTCGATTGCCACCAGAATTAAGTTGGTAAGAGCATTCAAAAATCTATTTTCAACGGCAGATTCTTCTCCGGTTGAAATGAATACAATAGCTAAAAGCTTTTCTTTGTGATATACGGGAAATACCTGCTGAAATTGTCCTTCGAATTTGTCAGATTCTTCAATTTTCTCCACCTCTTTTAAGTCTAAAAAATCCGGATTCAAGCTGACATCCTCACAAGACTCGGCCGTGCCAAAATGCACCCTACAAGTCCAATCTCCATCCAGGTCAGTGAACAATGCAAGTTTTTGAATTTTTAAGTCAGCGAGGAGTGTGAACTTGTATATTTTCAAAAGGTCTTCTTCAGGCAAATTATTATTAATTGCCTGAGTTACCTCCAGGAGTGCGTTTAGTTGTAAATCCTTTAAATCAAAGGTGGTATTCATTGCCTGTTATGCGCTAAGAGTCCTTGTTTCGAAGCGAGATAGTAATATGACTTGAAGTTACTTATTAAATCAAAATCATCTAATTCTTTATCAGAATTTTCATAAACCCTTACCCAACCCTTTGAAGCGAGAGAGGTTAATGTTTTAAGTATTTGCTCTTCCGACAAATCCACGTTGGCTTCAAGTTCATCGTATGAAATGACGAAATAGAGTTCATCCAGAAGGTCGTATTCTGCATCATCCATATTTTCTTCCTTTCCATGTATACCCACCAAATATCGATTGCAAGCCCATGATCAACACATGAAATGGATAAAGAATCTGAAGAAGCAACAGCGGCTTAAACACGTTCCTATGATCCAAAAAATTACTCACCTGCTTTAGTAGAATATAGTTGGCTAACAGTCTGGAAACGAAAATTACGCCCAGAAAAATGGGAGGAAAATAACCAAAAATCGTGCCTGTGATGGCTGTCAGAAAAAGTAAATAATCAACAAAAAAAAGAATTGCCGTCAATCTCAATTTCCAATTCTTATTGTACTTCCATTTGCTAATCCATCTTGATCGCTGATTTCGGAACTGTTCGAAAGTAGGTTGGGTCTTTGTTTTTACTGTTCCGTACGCTGATTTCAGAAACCGACCAGACTTAGGGTATTTCTTAATGACATCATAAAGCAGAAATTCATCATCTCCGGAAGGTAATTCGATGTTTCCCTGGTATCCTCCAACTTCTTCAAAAGCATCCTTCCTAAAACCAAGGTTTGCCCCGCTACACATACTGGGGTTGTTTGAAGTCAGTGTAACTCCTCCAAAGGCGATGAGCCCTGCAAACTCTGTCATCTGCATATCGGCAAAAAGTCCCTGTCCTACCAAGGAAACAGGCCCAGCCACTATCTGTGTTCCTGGTGAAAAAGCATATTCATACGATTCAATCCATTTTTCATTCATTCTACAATCAGCATCGGTGGTTAGTATGATTTTGTGCTTCGCTGCTTTAACTCCTTTAGTCAATGCATTCTTCTTGCCATGAATCATAGGATTATCCAGACTTAATATTCTCAAGTTCAAATCTGTACCCTCCTTGATTTCTGTTACTATACTTCCGGTAGCATCTGTGGAGAAATCATCAACAACAATCACTTCGAACTGATTCTTATCAAATGTTTGCTTTTGGAGATCGCTTAAAACATTTCTAATATTTTCTTCTTCATTCCGAACGGGAATAATGACAGAGAAAGACGTTTTTTTTCCATCTCCATATGGTTTAATTCTTGACCACTTCCAGGATAAAATCAGATAAAAAAAAACATGACCCAATGAAAAAATGCTGATCAGGAGAATCATCAGGCAATGTTATGGGAATCCTGTGAATTATGTGCTTTTAATTTCCAAAGCAAAATGGCGCCTATAAAGGAAGGTATCGCCGTATTGAGAATCCATAAGATAAAAACCGGAAAAACAACCGTACCCAGATCATCAACCAATCGCTGAAAAAAGATCACAGCTGAGGTCTCTCTCAACCCAAGTCCTCCTATTAACGATGGTATAGATGTTCGAACAAAAAAGATCCAGCCAATTCCAGCTGATACATCCAATAAAGAAAGACTTGTATTAAAGATCTTCAAGAGTATAATAAACTGTACAAAAAAGACCATGTACCTACCAAGTGAGAGTACCAGTATTCTCCAAAGTGATTCCCTTTTCAGTTCTTCAAAGTAGGAGATCAACTTTCCAGGAGCGGCCTTATAAATTGCTATCAAGACCAATAATGCAAGAATGATTCCCCCTAATGCGTAATAAAAGTTGAATTCAGTTCTAAAAAGCGATACGAGTGCATAAACGCCAACGATGAAAGTTAACAGAAGCATTATGGTTCGATTCAACAAGATCGCAGCTGTTGTTCGATACTTATCTTTCTTGGAAATAATGCGAGCAACAAAATCTCCAGCTGTAAATGGTAGGATCCAGTTCATGCTCAGGCCTCCCAAAACATCAATGGTGGCCTGCTTAAATGAAATTTTCTCAACGGCATCTACTGAGATTTTCCATCTAAGGATCTCTAAATACCAATTTAAAATCATCAGAAAACTTTGAAGAACGAGAATCGGCCCGAAGTACCTGGGAATTTCAAGATCGTTAAAAGAGACATTTCTCCTTTGAAATTGATCGTATAGAAAATAAAAACACAGAAGCGTTACAAGGGCTTTCAGTGCGATCCAAAACCACCTCCTCGTTTTCCCCATTTCTATTGAAGTGATGTTCTTAACTTGCATACGTGACCAAAAAAGAGAATATCATTTTAGGAATCGACCCTGGTACGAATGTAATGGGTTACGGCCTGATTAAATGTGCTGGTCAGCAAATGACTCTCATCCAATTTGGGGTTATTCACCTTTCGAAGTATAAAAACCATGAAGTCAAACTTCAAAAAATATTTGATCGGGTATCTGCTTTGATTGAAGAATACATACCTGACGAGGTAGCACTGGAATCTCCTTTTTTTGGAAAGGACGTGCAAGCAATGCTAAAACTTGGTCGGGCACAAGGTGTCGCAATGGCAGCAGCTTTAAGTAAAGAAATTCCAATTAATGAGTATGCACCTAGAAAGGTGAAACAGGCTGTAACAGGAAATGGGAATGCGAGTAAGGAGCAGGTTGCTGCTATGATAAAAAACCTCTTAAAATTTGATGGCGATCCTAAACTTCACGATGCAACGGATGCCTTAGCGGTAGCCGTTTGTCACAATTTTTCTTTTCGCCTTAACACTGGGAGTAAAAGCAGTGGATCAAGTTGGAAATCCTTTATTTCGGATAACCCCAAGAGGGTTAAATGAATTCAATAAATTGGTAATGAGATTCTTCACTTCGTTCAGAATGACACAAGGCTTAGCGAAACTCTTGTCATATGAACACAGTGAAACATCTATTCAAACGCAGAGAAACATCTATTGAATTGAATAACTTAAAAAGCCGCTCTGATTTTTTCGGCAGTAGCGGAAAGCTCTTCTTTACCTGGAGACAATTTCATTCGGCCAAAATTCATGTCATCAACAGAATTAATCGGGATCAGGTGAATATGAGCGTGTGGAACCTCTAACCCTACAACCGAAACACCTACTCTTTCACAGTCAGAAACGGAATCAATGGCTTTTGCTACTTTTTTTGCAAAAAGATTCAAACTTGCTAACGTCTCATCATCAAGGTCAAATAAATAGTCAATTTCCTTTTTAGGGATTACCAGTGTGTGGCCTTCTACCAGCGGATTGATATCCAGAAAAGCCAGACAATCATCGGATTCTGCAACGATATGGGCTGGAATTTCGCGATTTATGATTCGCGTGAAAATGGAAGGCATCAGACTGAAATATCAAGAATTTCGAACTCCATCTCCCCTGCCGGGACTTGAATTTTGGCTTTTTCACCTTTTTTCTTGCCTAAAAGTCCTTTTCCGATAGGAGATTGAACAGATATTTTACCGGATTTCAGATCGGCTTCCTCTTCCGCAACAAGCTGATAGGTAATTTGCATGCCATTCGCATGGTTCTTGATCTTCACCGAAGAAAGAATGGACACTTTGGAAGTGTCGATAGACGACTCATCAATTTCTCTGGCGTTGCCTATCACTGTCTCAAGTTTAGATATTTTAAGCTCCATCAGACCCTGAGCTTCCTTAGCTGCATCATATTCAGCGTTTTCGCTTAAATCACCCTTATCCCGCGCCTCGGCAATCTGCTTTGCCATGTCCGCACGACCTTTTGTCTTTAATTCCTGAAGTTCATCCTTGAGCTTCTGTAATCCTTCTTTTGTATAATAATTGACTGCCATATGTCTCTCCCCTTTAAACAAAAAAGAACGGCCTCTGGTTGAAGCCGTTGCTATTATGTGTTTAATTATGTTATGCAAATATAAAGGAAATAACGCTGTGAAGCCAAAATATTTAACCTTCTAACTGATTTGTTTACAGAATTCTTAGCCTTATTCAACCTGTATTTTTAGCCATTCAACTAGTTTTGATTTATTATCAATTGATAATATTTAACTTGTGATCATTAAGCGAAATCACAACCCCAATACGTACACATGGAGACCAATACCGCCACGGGAACAACCAATTTTGTTGTTCAAAAAAATTTAGATGGAAACACGTTTGAGCTGGATAAAGTCAACAAAATCACCAAAATTGCCTGGTCAGGAAAAGTGAATGTAAGCACTGCTTCAGAGCTACTCAAGCTTGGTGGTGACTCTGTTGAATTCGATGGATTTACCAAGTTATTGATTGACCGGAGCAAATTGACCGAATTTGATACTGAAGCAAGAGTCTGGATCAAAGATCTTCTTAAAACACGAGCGAAAAAATTGGCTCGGAACGTTGAAAAATTAGCTATAATCAATGCTCAATCATCGATGGGAAAGATCTTCAGTAATATGATGGCAACTGCGATCAGTCTCATTTTGCCAAACATGAAAATGAAGAAATTCGATGATGTAGAAGAGGCGGAAAAATGGTTACTAGTTTAGATCAAGCGCCTTGATCTTCTCGACTAATACCTGGTTTATTCTCTTATAAGATTCATGTGTCCAGCCGGCTACATGGGGGGTGAGAATGACATTTCCTTGTGAACACAATTTTCCAAAAGTCAACCGTTCAAATTCGTTCAGATCATCAATTTTTTCATTTTCCAAAACATCAAGTCCTATTCCTGCCAGGGTCCCGCTTTCTACTAGTTCAAGCACATCTTCAAGTGGAAGTATCTCACCTCTTGCAGTATTCAAAATAATTTTCAAGTTCGAGTACTTCCTCAATTCTTCTCCAGAAAAGTAAGCATGTGTTTCTTCAGAAAGAGGTACATGAATGCTCAAGATTTCTACTCTTTCTTGGAATTCATCTTCGGGTACTTCCTGTATCAAAGTTGTTCCAAAACCAGATTTATATTTATCGTAAGCCAAAATTTCACATTCAAAACCGCTTAGTTTCTTAGCAAGGGTTGAACCTGTATTTCCAAAGCCATAAATCCCAACCACTTTGCCCTTCAACTCCAATCCCCTATTTTCCTCCCGCTTCCATTTTCCACTTTTCACCTCTTCATTCGAGATGGTCATCCTATTCAGCAGGTTCAGCAATAATCCTAAGGCATGCTCACCAACTGCATCTCTATTCCCTTCAGGTGCATTTAATACCTGAATTCCTTTTGATTCGAGGTAAGCTGTATCTAGCCTATCAATTCCTGCTCCAGCCCGGGCTACAAACTTTAGTTGAGAAGCAGCATCTATCAACTCCTGATCTATGGAAATTTTGCTTCTAACAATCAGTCCAGAAAAGTTCTCCACTGACTCTAGAATCTCTTTCCGGGATATTGAAGGTTCATAATCTACTTCAAACCCGATTTCAGTAAGCATCGTCACAATGCTCTCATGCATTTCGTCAATGATAAGGACTCGGTTTTTCTTACTCATAGATTGTAAAGAAGGTGTGCTACTGAGAAGTAGACAGCTAAACCGAGTAAATCGTTCGTCGTGGTGATAAAAGGTCCGGAAGCGAGAGCAGGGTTGACACCAAATCGATTGAGTACCAGAGGAGTTACAGTCCCCATAAAGGAGGCCAGCAAAACCACGGAAAATAGTGCTATTGATACAGTGGCAGCTAAGGGTTGATCGCTCATGAACAATATCACCGAGCCAAATACCATTAAAGCCAGAATGATCCCATTTACAACAGCTACAAAAAATACCTTCAACAATCGCTTTAGCATGCTGTCAGCAAAGACATTAGGATTGGCAAGACTCTGAACCACAATAGACGATGACTGAATACCGACATTTCCACCGGATGCTGTGATCAACGGAATGAAAAAAGCAAGGGCTGGAACAATGATAATCTCTTCTCTAAAAAACCCCATAAACTGTGCGCCGACGAGTCCTCCGGCCATTCCAATGATCAACCACGGAAGTCTTGCTTTGGAAATTCTCCAAACGGAATCATCTTCTTCCACATCGGAGCTTACCCCTGTCATAAGCTGTCTTTCCTCCTCTGCATTTTCAGTAATCACGTCGATCACATCATCAATGGTGATCCTGCCAACCAACTTACCACGCGCATTTACTACCGGTACTGCCTCCAAATCATACTTCTGCATTATTGAGGAAACTTCTTCCTCGCTTGTAGATGTCTCCACAGAAACCAGTTCTTCATCATACACATCTGCAACTTTCGAATTATCATTAGCTAGAATGAGTTGCTTCAATCCAACTCTACCTATCAGTTCATCTTTGTCATTTACAACATATACAGAATAGATCTTTTCTATATTTTCAGCTTGCTTTCTTATCTCTTCAATGCATTGTAAAATGTTCCAATTATGATTCGCCTTGATCAGCTCTTTGGCCATCAAACCCCCAGCCACATCTTCATCGTATTCCAGAAGCTCCATCAGGTTCGAAGCCTTCTCCTCATCATGGATCT
>JANQEC010000208.1 GCA_028278585.1 Cyclobacteriaceae bacterium
ATTCATTACAAAGAAGAAGTACATTTAGTGAATGTAAAACAGTTGACTTTCGAAGGCACGAAATTGGAAGCGCTTTGCAGTTTCGATAGCAAAGCATTCTATTTCCAAGCGGCCAATTACGGATTCGAATGCAGCCAAATCTTTCGCTCTTCACTAGACAAGCATGTGAGTGAACAGCCAGAAATATTGAGTACAGGAGAAGGTGCCACTCGATGCTCGCACGTCCATCACACGCAAACCAACAACTATCTTTTATATGCGTCGACACATCTTGCTGGAAAAGCATGTCCAGCTCCAGCTTGCGCTAGAGGAACAATTACGGACACGTATGTAAAAAGATTGTGCAATCAACGCACGTATCTGTATCCGATTCATCCCACTTATGACATCTTTCTGAAAAACATGCAGCAAAGTGCTAGACGAGGGAGAAATCTAGTGAGATTGACTGACTCGGCAGGATATGACGCGGAGGCGACAATCTCGCCTGATAGATCGCTAATTGCATATACATCAATGGCAAGTGGTGATCTTGAATTGTGGACAATGAACTTGAACGGGACGAACAAGAAACAGATTACGAATGTGTTGGGATATGATGGTGGAGCCTTTTTCTCCCCAGACAGCTCTAGAATCGTGTTCAGAGCAAACCACCCAACAGAGCCAGAAGAAATCGAGAAATACATCCGACTGAGGAATCAAAGTTTAGTGGCACTCAGTGAAATGGAATTGTTCGTAGTGAATAGAGATGGGACAGACATGAGGCAGGTGACGCATTTGGGAGGAACAAATTGGTCCCCATATTATCATCCCTCTGGGCAAAAGATTATCTTTAGTTCTAATTATGAAAAATTAGATCCTGGACAGTTTAATCTCTGGATGGTAAATGAGAAAAAAGGAGAGAACTTGGAAAGAATTACATACGACGGAGTTTTTGATGGATTTCCGATGTTTTCTCGAGACGGAAAACAATTGATTTGGGCATCAGCCAGAAACTCTACAAACCCTGGAGAAGTGAATATATTCATAGCAGATTGGGTGGAAAATCCCATTTTAAACGAGGATTTAATCAGGAAACTTTTTTCCTCTATTAATCAGAAAAACGCTACCA
>JANQEC010000227.1 GCA_028278585.1 Cyclobacteriaceae bacterium
CCCCTTCCATTTACGTTCATCTATACCCTTGATTAATAACCATAACATCAATGCTAAACCTTCAATAATAGTAGGAAGCAGCAAAAAATTGGAAGCATAGGAGGGCTCTAGTACAAGTAAAAAGCTTCTTGCAACAAACCCAACACCACCGAGAATCATGAGGATACCTAAAAATCCAGGTAAGTATGTAGAGCGATAGACCAGGAGACCGAATATGATGGATGCTGTTCCATGAAACACCATAAACACTCCAACTCCGTTGGCATAAATTTTAAACGAATTTAAAGTCAGAATATTCAATTGATCTTGTGTGAAAGCCTCAAGGTATTGCGGATTACCCAAAGGAATACTTGAAGAAAAGTAGAACAACATACAGAATGCAAAGGTGGAAGTCGACATCATTCGAAACAGCACTGCGAGAAATGCAAGATCAAATCGAACAGGTTTCAGCAATTCAAAGAGAATGAAAGCAAGTGCAACATCGCATAGAGCCTCCAAAAGGTAGCAGGCAACACCCAAACGAAACAACCAATCATGGGTCAGCAAATTATTGGCGGTTGTTGTTGAATCTGGTGAAATGATTGAGATTGGCACGTAAAACTCACCTATCCCCCCCGCTATGAATGAAAGGAGTAGGAGTATACCTGCAACTCTGGCATAAACTAGCGGTGACAAATTCGTATCGTTCATAATTTCAAACTATTTTCGAAAAGATTGGAAATGAGGCTATGACTGAGGTAGGCTATTCTTGCCTTAACGAATCTATCGGATTGGATCTTGAAGCCTTTATTGTTTGAAAACTGACTGCCAGGCTGATGATTAAAATCACAAAAAATGTTGGGATAAGATATAGCCAAGGTGTCACGGTTAACCTGTCGGCGAAATTACGCAGCCAGTAATCCGATGCTAAGTAGGCTATTGGCCAGGATACTATTGTCCCAATCATGATCAGTCTCAGGATTTGGTTAGATAAGAGATTGACTAACGTATGTGTACTGGCACCCAAAACCTTTCTTATGCCTATTTCTTTCTTACGGATGGAGGTCATATAAGCAATCAAACCAATCAATCCAAGGCATGCAATAAATATCGAAAGTGCTGCGAAAACTATAAATACTTGTTTTGTCCTAAACTCTGACTTGTATAAGGTTTCATACTCTTCATCAAAAAAGAAATATTGAAAAGGCTGGTTTGGTGAGTACTTACTCCAGGTATTCTCTACATAATTAACAACCTCATTGACACTCTGACCATTGCTCATTTTCACGCTTATGTAGCCCCTCATATTATTAGGTGCCAATTCCAATGATATCGGTTCTATGTTCTTGTGTAGAGATTCAAAATTGAAGTTTTTAACCACACCAATGATTTTCATGAATTCTCCTTCCCTCCGCCAGGGAGAGAATAAAGTCTGTCCTACTGCATCCTCAAAGCCCAAAACACTTGCAGCCTCTTCATTGATGATCAAAGCATTTGAATCGGACCTGTATTCCTTGGAGAAGAATCGACCGGAAACCAATTCAAGATTCATTAGTTCACCATAATCAAAACCAATTTGATTGTTTTTAAAGACATATGCTGAAGGATCATCTTTCTTACGATACGACCGTATACCATAGTGCTTTCCTGGAATAGCCTGTGAATTGACAACACTTCTAACATTAGGATTCTTAAGTAGATCATTTTTGAAAACTTCAAGGTTTCTATTAAGCCCATCTGGCCTTTTGATTATAAGAACTTGATCTTTATCAAACCCAAGGTTTTTATTAAGCATAAACTCAATCTGTCCGTGTATTATTATGGTCCCAATAATGATGAAAATGGAAGCAGCAAACTGAATTGTTACAAGAAAATTTTGTAGTAATCCTGATTTGCCTCCCTTAGAGAAAGTTCCTTTCAAAACATCTACTGGCTGAAAAGCAGACAATACCAGTGCTGGATAGAATCCTGCTAATATTCCGGTAAATGTTGCTAAACAAAAGACCAATACGATCCCGATATAACTTGAAGTCAGGCCAAACTCCAAGTTTTTGCCAACTAGGGCTGTGAAATATGGCATGACAAACAAAACAATAATTATTGCAAGTAGTGTCGAAGCAAAGGAGACAATAATAGATTCCAAAACGTACTGAAAAACCAAGCTCTTTTTGGTGGATCCCATAACTTTTCGTACACCGACCTCTCTTGCTCTTGAAGATGATTGAGCAATAGCCATATTCACGAAATTGAAAATGGCCATGAAAAGGATGATTATACCAATCAGGGCGTAGACATACATATATGATATATTGCCTTTAACCTCCAGTTCGTCGGTACTGGAAGATCGCAGGTGTATGTCTTTTAAGGAGATAGGATAATATCCCGCATTATTTCCTGCTTCCTGCCATTCCGCCATGGTTAAACCAGAGTAACTTTCTATCTCAGGGAATAGGTGTTTATATGCTATTTCATCTAATTTTGCTTGTAACGCTTTAATTGAGGTATTCTCTTTCATAATAATGTACGTATGAAGACCTTCTGTAATCCATTCATTGGTACTCCACTTGTCATGAGTACTGAGGGAGGCAAGAATGTTGAATTGCAAATGAGAATTAGCAGGGACATCTTCTGAAATACCGGTGACGATATAAAAGGCAGTATCCTTTTCTACGGTGATTTCCCGGCCCATCGGATTAGCATCTCCGAAGTACTTCCGTGCGTAAGATTCAGACAAAACGATGGACCTGGGATTAACCAGTGCCATCTTAGGATCACCTTTTAGTAACTTAAAATCAAAGACTTGAAGAAAAGAAGAATCCACAAATAATATTCCTCCTTCATTAAATTTTTTATCTCCGAGTTCAATAAACCCCTCCTCTCCTCTGGTAAGTCGTGTGACCTTCTCCACTTCAGGATAATTATCTAGCAATACTTTCGCCATGGGAGGAGGAACTGTAGCCCTATCCCGTGTGTAGGCCTTTGAAGCTGATTTGCTATTAATCCTGTATGTATTTTCATGATTTTGGTGAAACCGATCATAGCTCATTTCATTGATAACATAGAGCGAAATCAAAATAAAACTGGCAATGCCAATGGAGAGACCCAAAATATTTATCAGAAAATAGCTTTTACGTTTTACGAGATTCCTGATAGCTGTGAAATAAAAGTTCTTTAACATACCGATACTTGAGTTAGTTTGACCATGATTTTTTTTAATCGCATAAGGTTGAAAACATAGAAGAGTTTCATAGAAATACATAAGGTTTGCTTTTAGCCTGGAACCATTGCGAACCCGATCATTGTACAACTCCTCAAGGTCACCGTGAAGTTCTTCATACTTATTTTCCTTGCAGTACCATTTAAAAAAAGCATGTGGGATTCGAGGCAAATGTTTCTTCTTATACATAACTCTTCACTTCCATTGAAATGCTACATCTGGAATCTGATTCCGTAATCTCATTCGTAATGCCATCGATTCATCTATGGCTTTTTTACCTAGAGGAGTAATAAGAAACAGGCGTTTTCTCTTCCCACCTCGCTTGATCTGAGGATCACCAAGCCTTGATTCAAGTAGACCCTTATCTTCCAATCTGTATAGTGCTTTGTGCACTGCACTAATATTGGCAATCCGGTTGGATTGGGCTTCGATTTCCCTCTTAATAGCGATAGCGTAGGCATTGTTGTACAGAACTCCGACAGTCAACAATACAACTTCTTCAAATTCACCAAGACTAGACCTTTGCATTTATTAAACTTACTTTTGCCAATAAAATTAACGAATCATTTTATATTAAGTTTACTTTTGCCAATAAAATGTGTATTTGCCGGGTTGATCTCCTGCTTGAAGGCAATGCAAAATCTTCCTTTATTGATTGTTTGGGCTGTTTTGACTATATCGTCTGGACGAAACCGGCCAAAAGTGGATCTAAAACTATATCCTGAAACTATACCTTCTGCTCTTTTAGTTTTATATCAATCATGATATAACAGTGGATCATTTAGTCTTACAAAACCAGGGTTTCTTACAATGATCATCTCCTTCTGAATTGTAGATCTAGTACTCGTTCTGCGTTAAGCTTAAATCCATTTATGCTGCCACTTTTATCCTCTTCAAATAAGAAAACAGCTTCAATGTCTTGGTTCAACATGATGTTGTCTGATATTACCGAGAGCTCGGAGTGCTCTTTATCATTGATGGCTAGCATTAGTTTATCGTTTTTTACACTAAGCCTATACAGGCTGTTAATCTCAGGATTATAGTAGGAACCTTCATATTTTTTTAATGAAGAGATGGAGCTTTCCACAGGATCAAACTTGTGCATAACAAATCTTAGTTGACCATTTGAATAATAGGTCATCGTCGACTGATCATTTTCATCCTTATCGAATCCGAGCACAACCTTAGAACTTTTGACCTGTATCCGTGTAAACTCATTCGGACCGATGGAAACAATCGTATCCTGACTTGTCTCGGATCTCCAATAGTAAGGAATTCCATCTTCTACCACGATCTTCCTTATACTCCCGGTTTTTAGGTTCATGTAATGTCCCGTTATACTGCTTAAGTCCGTCAATGGGGTTAATGGAAGAGTACGCTTCTGCTGTGCTTGTGATTTAACGACAGGAAGGTTTTCAAAATGATCTTCAAGAAACATATCTGTGATTTGGTGACTTAAGCTTGTGGGATTTACATCCGACCTGTTTGCTAAAATGGCAACTGTAAAATTCTGGCCTGGAAACCTCATCAATTCAGCCTTGAAACCACCATGAGATCCTCCATGACTTATTTTTCTTAGCCCTTTGTATTGCTCATTTCGTAAGCCACCAGCTCTACCTGTTGAAGTGCCATCATTCAGCACTCCTGTTTTATACATTTTATTGATGATCTCTTGTCCCCCACGACCGAGCTTATTATTGTAGAAGTTTTGATCCCAAAGAAACAGGTCATTGATGCAGGAGTAAACACCACCTGACCCCACCAAATCGAACCTTCTGATTAGGTTTCCGAAATCTTTCTGGTTACTTCTTTTCTGATAACCGAAAGCTCGATTTTTGATCAGGTCCATATTATCGTCTAAAAACAAAGTGTTGTTCATTCCCAATGGCTTGAAAATGTTTTCTTCAGCAAATCTCTTTAAGGACATGCCGGAAGCTTCTTCGACGATTTCGGATAGGAGAAAGTAACCCGAGTTGCAGTACAAATACTTTTCTCCCGGCTTGAACATGATCGAATTTTGATTCTTGATGAGCTTGTATGTTTCTTCAGCGGAAATATGTTCATAATAACTTCTCCCCTGAATGTCCCATAAAGTGGCGTAATCTCTAATGCCGCTGAGATGATGCAACAAATGGCGAATAGTAATTTCTGTTCCGTATGTTGGAAAATCCGGCAGGTATTTTTGAACTTGATCATCAAGATTGAGTCTGCCTTGCTCTTCTAGTAGCAAGACACAAAATGCAGTGAATTGTTTACCCGATGATGCCAGGTAGAATACCGTTGAAGGAGTGATTGGAATGTCATGTTCCAGATCGGCTAATCCATATCCTTTGGAAAATAGTAGCTCCCCATTTTGGAATATACCAACAACACCTCCTGGAGTATTTGAATTATCCCAGTTCGAAAAAAGCTTGTCTATCTTAGAAAAAACCTTGTTGGTGTCATTTTTCTGAGGAACTTCACGGCAAGAAAATGTTACGATAATTAGTAATACTACTACTAGTAATGATCTCATAATTCTGACAGATTGTAGTTTAATGATGGAGTGGATCGCAAAAAGTTGGATTTTCCTGTTCTATTTTTAATTTCTTAGACCGCTAAATGCTACTTAAGCAGTATCTTATTATGCATTTTCCACATCCTTGATTTCGTTAAGTAGCTGTAGAGAATCTAATAGTTGAGATCCATTTCCTTTTAAAATTCGATACATCCACTTCTTGTCCACGTTGGCAACAATTAACTTACGATATAGCCAGACAGCTAATGGAGTCATTACTAAGAGGCTAAAGAGAAACTGCGAAATAAGCCAGGTTTGATTTCCGGTTTGAATGATATCTATCCCAAAGTACAAGTCAAAAAAGAGGACGACAAATGCCAGATGGAGTGGAAGGACCCAAACCCCAATTCTCAAATACCTGATAATCGTACTCCTGTATTTCATTAAATGCCTTTGAAGAATAATTGTAGGATCTGTGAATCTGATAGAAAGCGCCATTCTTATCTCCTGGATGGATGTAAAGCAGATAGCAAGAGCCCACGTAGAAATTAAAGTCCCGGAAATTACGAGGTTTAGGTTTGGCCATTTTATTACAACGTAAGAAACTAGCAGTATCGTCACAATAAGGTAGAAACCTAATGCAACTGCTTTTATCAAAACAAGGCTGTTCATCTTTCTCTCAATTTTATCAAGATTTATCTTTCGTAGTAAATCAATATTAATACTCATTTGTTGTTGGAGTTTTTGATCGTGGGCACTCCATAGCTGCTGAATTTCATTAAGGTCCTTCATTTTAGTTTTTCAATTAAATGGTTCTTGATTTTATCTTTTAGCCTTCCAAGCTTTGTCCCGACATTACTTGTGGAAACTCCTAGCAGTTCTGCTATTTCAGCGTGTTTTTTTCCTTCCAGATATAAGAGAAGAATGGCTTTATCTAGCTTCTTTTGATCTTGAATGAACTGTCTAAGCAGACTCAATTCTTCACTTAAATCTCCGTTTACTTCTTCAGACATGTTAACTAGATCATCGTCAAACCCTTCGTGATACTTTTTTCTAACCTGATTCTTGCGAAAGTTTGATATAGCTACATTCAGGGAAATTCTGTACATCCAGGTACTCACTTTGAATTCCTTACTGTAATTTTCGAAGCTTCTCCAGAGTTGAAATATGATTTCCTGAACCAGGTCTTGTTGATCATCCAGATCTTTGCAATAGGCATTCGCAACTTTATAAATAATACCCTGGTGTTGATCAATTGTTTTGACAAACTGCTTTTGTAATTCGGAGGGAAAATTCGAACTCATTTCGCAATCCCATGTTTTAACGACCAGGATTTTACCGCTTCAATGGCTATTGGTTCGTGTCTTACCCCGTTATGTGAAGCCCCTTCAATTAGCTTGAACTCAATATTGGCATATCCCCTAACAGCTGATTGATAGTGCGGTGCAGAAAACGCTTCATCTTCACTCCCCACTAAGATCAACATCGGCTTATTTATTGCATTTAGAGCTTCCTTATAGTCGGTAGGAGCCATGCTGAGATTGCTTCTGTAGGAATAAGTTCTTATTGGGGCATTTTCGGGAACATTAAAATATAGCACTGCTAAAGAATCATAATCGTGAATGCCATAAGAATTTAACACAGATATACCTATAATTCGATTAAGGTGAATTTTCAAGAAAGGTTCATCATTGCCAGTGTCATCTTGAGCGTTGACCACCGTGGGTGCATTGTGTCCCAGATGAGGAGCAAAGAGCAAAAAGCCCTTCACTTCAGGGTTGGGAAGCATTGCATATTGTAATGCAATACCACCACCCATAGAATGACCTACGAGGATGATGTTATCCTGTGGGTTATCTTTTTTTAGTTGCTCAATCACTTGTTTTATATCGTATGCATATTGATCAATATAATCTGTATCACCAGGTGTACCTTCGGACCTCCCATGTCCTCTCAGGTCCAAAGCGTACACTTCAGCACCCAATGTTTCTCTCAGCAAGCCGGCCATCTTATTGTAGTTGTAGCTAGAACCCATTATCCCATGTAGTACAAGTGCAATCAACCCAGACTTACAAGCATATTTGTTAGCGTGAAGCTTTGGGCCATCTTCCATAGTAAAAAATACCGATTCAGATCTATTGGGCTGTTCAAATGCCAGATCAGAAATTAGTTGAGGGTCCACTGATTTTGGTATGTAGGGCTGGAATTCAGGCTCTTCGGATTGAATCATAGCTATCGCTTCATAGACTTTTCTGACACAATCCGTTTCTGTTTGGGCAAACAAGCAGCTAATTGATAAAAGATAAAGATTGATACCAACAATACTCTTGATGTTCATTTTCTGTGCTTTTTTGTTAAACCTTATTGTTGAATTATTCGCACAGCCCTCAAAAAAATCACAGTTATTGGGGTAATTCTATGAAAAAAAGTGATTTGTACCAGTCGCTTTATTGGTTGTTAGAAATTTGATTTCCTATTTTCAGTGGTGGTGAGACATCTTTATCCAGTGAACTATACCACAGCCCTCTTTTGAGTTTACCTCAATTATCGTACACAGTCGATCATTAAATTTCTTAAAAAGGATGGTTTAAATACTACCGAAAGGTTTCTAACACTTCTAAAATCAACCTGAATTTCATTCAACAGTAAAATAGAAATCCCCGGTTAGTGAGGTTGATTCCCATGGAATTTGCTTATTGTTCGATTTATCATTGACCTCTGACCTTACTCTCTTAAAAAATTGCTCAATTGTAATTCCCGGAGTATCCATGTGTTTCAGCAACATCGAGGTATAGAGACCGTTGTCACCTTCGCCATCGGATGCAGTGCTCCCGGGAGCGGTGGCGTAGGCTATTAAACTCCCTGAAGGGGCGTTCATGAATGCTAGACCACTTGAATTCGCAGACCGACTCCAGCTCCTCTCGAATGGGTTGTTTCGACAAGCATCCAGGATAACAATATTTACTTTGGTATCCGAATAGTCCATATAAGCCAAAACTCTGTCTGTATCAACACAATCAAACTCAACTTCCGCTTCCATTTCAAGATTTGCCTCAATGGGTATCATATAGTTCTTCCCATTGACCTGAACGCCATGCCCGGCATAATAAAACAAACCAACCTCATACTTATCAAGCCGCGATCCAAATTCTCTTATACCACTTTTCATTTCGTTTTGAGTGGCATTCTCTTTATAGATAACGTCAAATCCAATTTCATCTAGTTTAGTCGACATTGAGCGTGCGTCGTTAACTGGATTTTTTAGAGCACCACTATGTTCATAGGAAGCATTGCCAATCACAAGCGCAAGTTTGTTTCTATAGGTAACTAATTTGGGTTCTGCGGTGGCTGTTGTAGTCTGTTCGCCCCCCACATCTTTTACAACCGGTTCTTCTATCACCTCATCTACTGTCGTAGGTGAAGTTTTGGTGACTTGAGGCTTATCCTTTGAGTCTTCGAGCGCAATCAAAGCACTAATACCAGTTGTATCCTGTAGAAGCTCATTTAGCTTTATGAGCTTATCTCTGGCTGCCCGGTTATTTCGATCTGTGTTCAAAATCTTCAATGCAACCGATCTTGCCTGTTTTGGCTCATTTACTATTTCATATACTACCAGCGCTTCTAGTAGGATTTTGATTGTATTTTCTTTGTCTAAACTGAAAAGTGGCAGGGTGTTATTATAGAACTTAATAGCGTTAGCGTAATCGCCCATTTGAGAGTAGGATTGAGCGATCAGCCAGTTAATATTCTTTTCGTTCGGATGATAGAGATCTATGGAAATTTTAAAGTCTGGGATAGCCTTATCATTGTTTCCTAACGTCTTATTAGCTAAGCCTCTCACATAGTGAGCATCTACTTTGAATTTATCCTCTATGTAAGATCCATTTAAGTATCGGGTTAAATTGTTAATGGAAGCTTCCATATGACCATTCTGGAAACTTCTTATCCCATTGGCATAGTGCCTATATTGGGCATTTAGGCTAGTCATTGATAAGTTTATGACTATTATAAATAGTATAAGCTTATTCATGTTTCACTGTCTAGTAGTTATAAGCGACTCCCAGGTTGAATGCGTAAACGCTGAATCCAAAATTATCTGTTAACGGAAAATCCGGATCAAAATAGTCGAGCTCCACATTTCGCAAGTAAGAACTCGTATCAACATATTCAATAGGAAATGTATATCCAACGCCCGCCTGCAGGTAAAATGATATCTGCTGTGCCGGGTTGTACTCAAAAGCGATACTTAGATTCAAGCCAAATGATGCCTGGGTATTGGAAGCAAGTCCGGACAGCACATCACTGGAAGAATCCCATTCAAACGTTCCACTGAATTGCGCTTCACCACCAACAACATTGTACAAGTCATCAGATCCGCTAACAGCTGCACGACTGTTTATCAGTAAGAATGGATTTGCATTCCCTGATACGGTGAATTTGGTATCATCAGAAATCGGGATAAAGTATAATTTCAATAATCCACCCAGGCGCAACTGCGTAAGGTCTCCGCCCGTAATTTGAACGATCCTGAAGCTGTTCAAATTTGACGCAATAAAGAAGTTACCTTCATTGACAGAATTTCCGGCACTTTGGGCCAATTCAGCAATTAAGTCGTCATTCGGCGTTTTTCCGAAGAAATCTTCGTCAAGCTTAAAAGAGGAAAAACCAAATGTAAGCCCTATGGCAAGTGCTCGGTTTTTCTTCTTATGAAAACCCAGGTTAAAATTGATACCTGAGCTATAGTCGTCTTGGAAAATTATGTTATCTGAGATTCCAAAATCAAGAAAAAATCCACTCGATTTATCAATTCTATCTTTTACTTCTATTTGACCTATATCCTGTGCGCTAACATGGATAAGCCCGGTAAAGCAAAAAACCGAGAACAAAATTTTGTTGAACTTCATGGAAATAATTGGTTTAAGGTGGTTTGAGGAGCAACTGATTCTATGAAGATGGATGGCTCTATAGCTTCACTAGCCCGGCCTCCGGACAACACTAATCTCACACCAACACACCCATCTTGAGTGATAGTAGTATTGAAGTCCCAGAACGTCCCTGATTGGGCATAACCTGTTATTCTATTCGTCCCTGTTGGAAGCTCAAATCTTAAAAGGGTACATGACGTAATGCTACATATAGTCGATGGGGTTCCTATGGTGCAAAAATTTTGAATGGTTCCTACAAACGTTCCGGTAACATTTGTTCCCCCTTCATATATATCGATAAAACCAACACCCAGATCTTCTGAAAGCCAGACGATCAATTCGCCAGTTGCAGTTACAACGATGTTCCCAAAAATCGGATCTGAGCTTAATCCACCATTATCTGTTACTGTGAGAGAAGCAGTATAAGTACCAGCTTGTGTGTAGGTATGACTGGTTGTGGCCCCACTTCCACTAGAACCATCGCCAAAATCCCATTCATAAGAAACGATTGATCCATCAGAATCTGTGGATGCAGATCCGTTAAAAAAAACGACCAGAGGAGCTTCTCCGGAGGTTGGTAGAAATGATCCCACCGCAGTAGGCGGATCATTTGGTAATACTTCGATTTCGACGGAGACAGGAGAGACAGACTCCAAACCAACATCATCCGTTACTGACAAGGTGGCTGTGAAGGTTCCGGCCTGTGTATAGGTATGAGTGGTTATCACCCCTGTACCTGTGGATCCGTCTCCAAAATCCCAGTTATATGCTGTTATGCTACCATCTAAATCAAAGGATTCAGAACCATCAAAGGTTACTATCAGGGGAGCGTTTCCAAATGTAGGGCCAACGAGGCCTTGAGGGATTGGACTAGCGTTTCTTGGTTCTACCCCATCCTGACAACTGGTCAAAATGGCAACCATGATCAACGCAAAGAGTTTTGGTGAGAATTTCTTCATGTTGGTGATTAAACAATTTAAAGGTATTCAATCTTACCTTAAGAGTCAAGAAGCCCCGCCAATGATCTAAGCCTTCTGAATTACACTACTCAAACTAAAAAAATGAAGCAAAAGCGATCAATAATTATTAGAATTCAACTTTTAGAACAGGTTTGTCTATGATAAATTGAATAGTTCTCTATGTCATCAGAAAATTTGGAATGAGCATCGGATTCAGTCTTGTCTAGCATATATCCCAGCGAGTATTTAACATATCCAATACTCAAGGTGGCTGAATTCTGAAGACATATAGATAATAGGTCTTACTCTATTCCAGTGCAAGGTTAGGTTGATTTCGACTATTTCCCATTGACAAAGTTATACTCTAGCACTATACTTTATCACCCACATATCATATTTGAAATTTATTATCTGAACAAGCGATCATGAACTTTCACTTTACTTGGCAGATAGTGGATTTTTGAGTCTCATAAAACCAGGATTCATTCATGTCTTTCTAATCGAGAGATTTGTGGCTAGTAGCGGCTTACATCTATTTAGATAGCAAATATTATATCGTTATTTATTAACTTTAAATGATATCAACCAACTTAATTTTAAATCACTCTGTAAACCAAATCCTTGATTTTCAGCTTTAATTGCTGATCGCTGGTTTGCGAGCTTATTTACCACCAAATGATTTAAAAATGATAAATGAAGAGTTTAAAGACAAAGTTCTGGAACTTTCAGTTTCCGGGATTTATGTCTATGATTTACTACTTGGTTTGAATATATACATTAATCAGCAGTACACTAATCTTACAGGATATACAATTGATGATATTAATCAAATGTCGAAAGAGGCGTTCTTTTCACTATTTCATCCTGACGAACAACAAGAAATTAGCCAGCATATGGAAGAGGTAGTAGCTTCTGACCCAGATCAAGTGATTGAAATTGAATATAGGTTCAAAAAAGCTGACGGATGTTGGATGTGGTGCTTATCAAGAGATGCAGTGTTTGAAAGGGATGTGAATGGCGAGACCACCAAGTTCATTGGTACCTTCGTTGACATTACGGAAAAGAAACTGCTCGAGAAGAAACTTGAAGATTTTAATAAAAGGCTTGAAAAGAAAGTAAATAAGAGGTCAAAAGAACTTGAACGAAAAAATCAGGAGCTCCGTGCAATTAACGACGAGTTGGAGTCCTTTTCCTATTCTGTCTCTCATGATTTACGAGCACCCTTAAGGGCTGTGAGTGGATATGCTGAGGCCCTTAGCGAAGATTACAGTTCTAGGCTGGGGGATGAAGCCGAAAGGTTCATTCAATTGATAAAGTTCAATGCAGCGAAAATGGGTAACCTCATAGATGACTTGCTGTCTTTTTCTAGGCTGGGAAGGCAGAAGATGAAAAAGACTCAAATTAATATGCAGTCACTAGTTAAAGAGTTAACACGTGAGATTGAAAAAACTACTGTTCACAATGCAAAAATTAAGATTGGTAAACTTCATAAAGTATATGGTGATTCAAACTTGCTACACCAGGTGATGCAGAATCTTATTTCTAATGGGATCAAATTTTCATCAAAGAAAACCCGACCGGTTGTGCAGATTTCTTGTGAAGACAACAATGATGAGGTTATCTTCACGGTCAAGGACAATGGTGCTGGCTTCAATATGGAATATGTAGATAAATTATTTGGAGTATTTCAGCGATTGCATAGCGACGATGAGTTTGAAGGAACCGGGGTCGGTCTCGCGATAGTCCAGCGGATCATTTCGAAACATGGCGGCAGAGTGTGGGCCAAGGGTGAACCTGAGAAAGGAGCCATTTTCCGTTTTTCATTAGCAAAAAGTTGAACCAATTATGAACCAGGAAATCGAAATACTTTTGGTGGAAGACAACATCAGTGATGCCGAACTGACAATCCGGATATTGAAAAAGAATCGTTTGGCCAACAAACTTTTGCACTTAAAAGATGGTGAAGAGGCGCTTAACTTCCTGTTTGCCCAAGGAAAATATTCTAAGCGAAAAGTAGAAAACACGCCAAAGATCATTCTGCTTGATTTAAAAATGCCCAAGGTCACGGGGATTGAAGTGCTTGAGAGATTAAAATCCGATGAACGAACAAAAACCATTCCAGTGGCCATTTTGACCTCTTCAAAGGAACATCCAGATATGGAGAAATGTTATAGACTTGGTGCTAACAGTTATGTTGTTAAGCCTGTGGAATTTGAACAGTTTGTTAAGGCCGTTACAGAAATGGGACTATATTGGTTGATACGAAATGAACCACTATGACTCTAATTTTGTCAGTAAATCCTTTGTGATCATATTAGTCCTCCTCACTCACTGTCTCAATAAATTACAGATATAACCCCAGTACATAAAAAGAGACAGCCACATCGTGACTGTCTTCCAATGGTGTGGGACCTACTGGATTCGAACCAGTGACCCCCTGCTTGTAAGGCAGGTGCTCTGAACCAACTGAGCTAAGATCCCAACTAAAAAATCACCTGGCAGCGCCATGGTGATTAAAAAGGTTTGCAAATGTAGCACCCTTTTAGATACAGACAAATCTATGTATGAGAAATTTCAATATAATCATCTTACCCGGCTACCCGGCGCTAAGATTATGTCACCATCCAAGAAGGCCGCTTTTTATGAGCAGGTGAAAGTTTGAGATGCACATTTATTAAATTTGATAATACCGTCTTATTGAAAATGAGGGTCTTGAAGTTAATTTCAGTATGTCTTTGCTTTAGTCTGATACTTGAGGTTTCAGGTCAAATCCCCATTATGCCTGAGCAATTCAGGGTAAACCTCGGGGCAAAAGATGTTCAGCACGATATGAAATTCTATCAACTGAAGTACAGAACCTCTATAATTGACCTCAGGAGACTCAAACCTCTTGTCAATGCAGAATTGCCGGATTCCGTTGTAATTGTGCCTCCCGATCTTTCAAGCTTCGATCATGTTGTAGTTCTTGTGGGACTTTCAGGAAGTGATAACTCTTCGATGATTGTATGGCTGGCTGGGAACTATAACTATAGGAACATCACATTCTTTCTGGACTATGATCAGGATAGAAATTTTGTAAATGATCGCGAACCAGTTAAGATAAAAGCAGGAGCAGATCCAGTTGAGGTCATTTTAACTCAAAACAACCAAAGTAAGAAACTACTACTCACAGTTCCGAAGATAGAGGTGAAAAGAATTGAAAAATACAAAGTCCGGATAGCAAATCGGTTTGCGGTCGGTTTTTCCATGGGAGTAGGCACAGGTGAAACTAATTACAGGTATGATGATCTGGTTATTGGGTATCCTACCAGCTATTTCGTAAAAATTACTGAAAAAAACTTGACTGCTTCCCTGTCATATGATATTAAGAATTTTAATCTTGGAGTTAGCGCTTCATTCCAAAACCACTATTACTTCACATCCCATCTGGACGTGGTAAAAGGTGAACCCTACAGACGTTTGATAGATTTTTTAACGATTTATGATGACAACACAGATCATCATGTCAATTTGGATGAGCATTCCAATAACAGACTTCAGCTTGGTGTTTTTGGAACCTTGAAATTAAAAGTGAGTAGATCAATTGATATTCATACTACATTCCATACAGGATTGACTAGCTATTTCAACCCTGAATATAACCGCTTTGTGCATAGAGAAAATCATATATACCCATTGAGAAGAAGTCCGTTTTACGAAATAGGAGTTAAAGCAGAATTTACGACAGGAATAGCTAAAGCGTGGTTTGTAGAAATAGCAAGAAATGATCAAAAATGGGAGCCAGAAGGATTTTTACATGACACCCCTCATGAAAACTTTGAATCTAGCTCCGTGATTATGAAACTCAATGTCGGGTATAGGATGGGTTTATAGTTCACTGAGTTGAGCTATATTAGAATTGTCCTCGAAGCGACGTGCTTGTGCAGTTGATTGAATCTATTAGAACTTATTTGTCAAAATTTGGTTCCACAATGAAATCTGACTTAATCATGAAAACATATTTTATCCTGATCGTATTACTTATTTCCGCATGTGGTTCTTCCTCCGAAGGGCCAAAAGGAAAAGTTTTTGAAACCAATGGTGTAGCTATAGGCGGATATGATCCCGTTTCCTACTTTGAGCAATCTGAAGCTACACCTGGTGATCCAAATTTCACAACCATCGTAAATGGTGTCACTTATCAGTTTTCCAGCATGGAAAACAAAACCTTGTTTGACACAAATACAGATAAATACATTCCCGCATATGGTGGATGGTGTGCGTATGCAGTAGCCGAGAGTTCTACTAAAATGGAACCAGATCCTACCATGTGGCAAATTCAGGACGGAAAACTTTTGTTGTTCTATGACGATTGGATGACCTCATTGACAGGTAGCTTGAAAGAAGAGTGGAATACTGACCAGGAAGGGTACAAGAAAAAAGCAGATGACAATTGGGTAGTTGTAGAAGAAATAGAATAGCAAAGTCCCAAAAATTTAAATTCTAAAGAACCTTTCATGTGAAAGGTTTTTTTGTTACTGAATGTAGATGTTCACCGAAATCATTTCCGACAAGAATCAGTTACTTTCGCCATCTGGAAAAATTAGAAAAGACAAAATTTTATCTCTCCAATGAATAAAAAGTACGATGTGTGTGCCATAGGTAATGCAATAATTGATTATGAAATCGAAGTAACAGATGAGTTTTTTGAAGAAAACAATGTAGAAAAAGGACTCATGACTCTGGTAGATAATGATAAACAAAAAGAACTGGTGGCTTTGGCCGGAGACAGAATTAGGAAAAAACAAGGTGGCGGATCAGCAGCCAACACAATTTTTGGTGTTCGCGATTTCGGAGGTAGAGGCTTCTATACCTGCAAGGTGGCAAATGATGAAGATGGTCACTTGTTTATGAATGATTTGAATGAGTATGGAATTGATTCCAATCTCAAATTGGAGAATTTATTAGATGGCACCACCGGAAAATGCCTGGTAATGATTACACCAGATGCGGAGCGAACAATGAATACTTTTTTGGGCATTACTACGGATTTTTCTCCAAATGAATTAAGTGCTGAAGCAATCAACGATTCTAATTATTTATTCATGGAAGGTTTTTTAGTTTCATCCGAAACTGGACTTGAAGCCATGCTTGAAGCAAAAAGGTTAGCAAGAGAAAGCGATGTAAAAGTGAGTCTTACATTTTCGGACCCCTCTATGGTGAAATATTTCAAGGATCAAATGCGACAAGTAGTAGGGGATGGGGTTGATCTGCTTTTTTGCAACATAAATGAAGGTGAATTATTCACTGGGTTGGAAGGATTAGAAAACGTGAAAGAAGAACTGAAGAAATATGCAAAGCAATTCGTCATTACCAGAAGTGCGAAGGGTGCCCTTGCATACGATGGAGAAACATTCTCGGAAATTGAACCGTTTCCAGTAAAAGCGGTTGATTCTACAGGAGCAGGAGACATGTTTGCAGGAGCATTTTTGTATGGAATCAATCACGGATATTCATTTGCAGAAGCTGGGAAGTTAGCAAGTTTGGCGAGTTCAACAGTAGTTAGCAAATTTGGCCCAAGGCTTGGCAAGTCACATGTTACGGAAATCATGAACCGATTGGCTTAATAGGCGACCTTAGATCCACCGATTAAATTTTGTAATTGTAACCATTTACCAATGAAAAAATTATTAGTTCTTTTTATCTCTACAGCCTTCCTGGCCACCAGCGCTCAAGAACGGAAGATAGAATTTGAGGAGTATGATTTGTCCAATGGCCTCCATGTCATTCTCCATCAGGACAACTCCACTCCAATTGTTAATGTGGCTGTGCTATACCATGTCGGTTCGAAAAATGAACCCAAAGGGAGAACCGGGTTCGCGCATTTTTTCGAACACCTGATGTTCGAAGGCTCTCCAAACATTGAACGTGGATCTTTTTTTAAGATCATTCAAGGAGCTGGGGGGCAACTAAACGCAAATACATCATTTGACAGAACATTTTACTATGAAACTCTTCCTTCACATCAACTAGAGCTAGGGCTCTACATGGAGTCTGAACGGATGCTTCACGCTACTATTGATTCAACAGGGATAGCAACTCAAAAGGAAGTTGTAAAAGAAGAAAAGAGGACAAGAATTGATAATCAGCCCTACATGTCTTTTCAGGAAAAAATCTTTGGGAAGGCCTACGAAGGCACTAACTATTCATGGACTCCTATTGGATCATTCGAAGATATTGATGCAGCCACTGATAGAGACTTCAAAGAATTTTTTGATACATTCTATGTACCTAACAATGCGACTTTATCCATAGCGGGAGATATTAATGTGGATGAGACAAAAAAATTGGTAGAAAAATATTTTGGAGAAATCCCAAAAGGCACAAAAGAAATCCCAAGACCAAAAATTGTCGCTCCTAAACTTGATGAGAGCAACAAAGAAGAAGTTTTTGACAATGTTCAATTACCAGGAGTTTTCCAGGCCTATAGAATGGCTAAACAAGGCTCCGAAGATTATTATGCAATGCAGTTGCTAACAACGCTACTTTCCGGAGGTCAGAGTTCAAGATATCAAAAGGAAATTGTTGATAATCAACAGTTAGCAGCTTTTGTGGCATCATTCCCATTTGCATTAGAGGATGGAGGTCTGTTTGTTTCACTAGGGTTGGTAAATATCGGTAAAACCCCGGAAGAGTTAGAGCAATCCATGGATGCAGAAATCAACAAGGTGAAAACCGAGCTAATAGATGACATGGAATTCCAAAAACTGAAAAATCAAATAGAGAATAATTTCATTTCATCCAATAGTACAATGCGTGGAATTGGTGAAAGCCTGGCTAACTATCATGTTTATTTTGGAGATGCTAATCTCATTAACAGCGAAATTGAAAGGTACATGGCAGTCACTAAAGAAGACATACAACGTGTAGCGCAGAAATATTTGACAGCAGACAACAGAGTAACACTCTATTATTTACCAAAATCGGCACAACAAAAACCACAGGATGAAAAAGTGGAGGATAAACAATAATTCAAAACCAGGAGTGATCATGAATACTAAAAATCTATTTTCATTTTTTTGCCTGATTGGTATGGGGCTTACTTATGCACAATTGGATCGGAGTAAACTCCCGGAGCCAGCAGAGCCAAGACCAATTGAAATAGGAGAATATGAGACTTTCGAACTTAAAAATGGCCTCAAAGTTTTCCTTATAGAAAATCACAAACTTCCACGAGTTAGCTACAACTTACTCGTTGATCGTGAACCACTTCTTGAAGGAGAGAAGGTGGGGTACCTCGATATGGTAGGTCAAATGATGAGAAGAGGTACAGAGACCAGGACAAAAGAACAGCTAGATAATGAAATTGATTTCATTGGCGCTTCTTTGTCTGGAAGTTCTACCGGTGCCTTTGCTTCCGGCTTATCCAAGTACCAGGAAAAGATCATGGAGTTAATGACGGATATAGTTATTAATCCAACGTTTCCTGAGGAAGAATTGGAGAAAATAAGAAAACAGACCCTATCAGGATTAGCGGCAAGTAAAGAAAATCCGAGTGCAATTGCAGGAAATCTTAACCAGAAATTAGTTTATGGAGCTGATCACCCTTATGGTGAAATCCAAACGGAAGAAACTACCAATAATATTGTTTCGGAAGACTTAAGAAAATACCACACAAAATTCTTACGACCAAACATCTCCTATTTGGCCATAATTGGAGATTTTAATCCAAAGGAGATGAAGAAAATGGTCAAAAAATATTTTGGTACATGGGAGACAGCTGAAGTGGAAAAACCCGTGTACGAAATGCCAGGTACTCCGGGAAAAAATACCGTCAATCTAGTTAACAGATCCAATTCTGTGCAATCTGTTGTAAATGTTACCTATCCGGTAAATCTACCGATTGGCTCAGAAGATGAGATTAAGGTAAGGGTGATGAATCAAATATTAGGAGGCTCCTTTTCAGGTAAGTTGAATATGAATCTAAGGGAAGATAAAGGCTATACTTATGGCAGTAGATCTTCACTTTCTTCTAATGAATTAGTTGCCAGATTCAATGCAGGAGCGGATGTGAGAAATGAGGTTACCGACAGCACAATCGTACAGATTTTCTACGAGATGGAACAAATGCGTAATGGGGAGATTACGGAAGATGAATTGGAACTGGCAAAGAATTCCATTGCCGGAAGTTTTTCAAGGTCACTAGAGCGTCCTCAGACCGTAGCAAATTTTGCACTCAATCAAGCAATCTATGGATATCCGGAAGATTACTATGCGACCTACATCCAAAAAGTGCAGGCAGTTTCGATAGAAGATGTAAAAGCAATGGCTCAAAAATATTTGAAGCCGGAAAACGCTTATATAAACGTAGTGGGCAAGGCAAATGAGATTTCAGAAAAATTAAAACAATTTGGCGATCTGAAGTATTATGATACCTTCGGAAATGAAGTAGATCCTACCCTGGCCAAATTGCCAGCGGGACTCACTGTGGAAGGAGTATTCAACAAATACCTTGAAGCAATTGGCGGAGAAGAAGCTATTTCCAAATTTGAGAATGCCACATTGAAGATGTCAGCTCAGATGAGCGGCCAGACGATCGGACTGGATGTAATTTTTGCTAAAGGCAGAAAATCCAAAACCACAGTATCAATGGGACCAATGGTTGCTATGGCAGCAATATCCAATGGCTCAAAAGCGTCGACCATGCAGATGGGTCAGAAAGTACCAATGAACGAAGAACAACAAGAAGAGCTCGGATTTGCAAATGGCCTTTTTACAGAATTCGAATTGTTGGAAAGTGGAGCAACTGCTGAGCTTGCTGGAGTTGAGCAAATCGATGGAAAAGATGCATATGGAGTTGAGATCACCTTATCTAAAGGAAACAATTACACCTTATACTTTGATGCAGAGACCGGCCTTAAAGTCAGGTTTAATAAAGTCCTGGAGACCCCACAAGGGTCATTCACACAAACCGTAGACTACCTGGACTATAAAGAAGTGGATGGCATTATGATTTTTCATAACCTAAAGCAAAAATTCGGTCCACAACTTATTGACGCCAGGGCATCTGAAGTATTTGTAAATCAGGAATTACCTGCTGACACCTTCAAGGTCGAGTAATTCAAATAATAGTTTCATAAAATTTGCACAGAGGGTGAGGATTTTTCTATCTTTGCCCTCCGTTTTTTAGGACGAAAGAAAAGACACGATGAAAAGGACATTTCAACCTTCAGTAAGGAAAAAAACAAACAAGCACGGTTTCAGAAAAAGAATGGAAAGTGCAAATGGACAAAGTGTGCTTGCCCGCAGAAGAGCAAAAGGCAGAAAGAGACTTACTGTTTCTGACGAGTTGCATAAGAAGTAATCTAAAATTCAGGCCCATGGGCCATTCAAAATACGGTTTTTCCAAGAAAGAAAAACTGACAGGGAAGAAAAAAACAGAGGGACTATTCAAAATAGGTTCCTCTTTTTATTTGAAAGATTTTCAGGTCAGATACCTTATCTCTGAAGAACCATATCATCAAATCCTGATATCTGTACCTAAAAAGACCTTCAAGCGAGCAGTAGATAGGAATCTTTTGAAGCGAAGAATACGAGAAGCTTACAGGTTAAATAAAGAATTGATCTCAAATGCAAATCGAAATGAATTCTATTCCATCGCTTTCATTTATCTTTCAAAGAACATTTTGACCTTTAATGAGATTCAAGACCAACTAATTCAGTGTCTTGAACGTTTGGATAATGTTGTAGAGAATAAGAAATAAATATGCGTAAGAAATTAGTCATCCTTCCATTATCATTTTTGCTACTTGTCACAGTAGCCGCAAAATTTACTGACACAGACAGGTACTTCGAAATTTTCAAGAACCTGGACATTTTTGCTACGCTCTTCAAAGAGGTGAATACCCATTATGTGGATGAGGTGAATCCTAGCACGCTTATTAAAAAAGGAATCGATGAAATGTTAGGATCACTCGATCCTTATACCAATTATATAGCTGCAGATGATATTGAGACGTATCGGATGATGACTACCGGGGAATACTCGGGAATTGGCGCAATCGTGGAGCGGAGAAATGGAGTACAAATGATTATTATGCCATACGAAGGCTTTGCAGCGCATGAGGCAGGCCTCAAGGCAGGAGATGAGATCCATAAGATTGGTGGTATCTCTTTAGAGGGAAAATCCTCTGACGAGATTAGTTATTTACTAAAAGGTCAATCCAGGTCCGATATCGTGTTAACCATTAAGCGGTATGGTCAGGAAGAAATGTTTGACGTCACGTTGAAGCGCGAAAAGATTGCAGTTGAAAGTGTTCCTTATGCAGGAATGGTTACAGATGATATCGGCTATGTTCGATTAACAAATTTTACTCAAAATGTAGGACGCCAGGTTGGTATAAAAACACTGGATCTTCTGGAACAAGGAGCTGAAGGGATCATTTTGGACCTACGAGGAAATCCGGGAGGACTTTTACATGAGGCTGTAAATGTTTCCAATGTTTTTATAGAAAAAGACAAAAAAATAGTGGTGCAAAAAGGGAAAGTCAGAGCCAACGATTGGACCTATAACTCACTTAATGAGCCGGTGGATACTGATATTCCTTTGGTGGTATTAACTGACAATGGAAGTGCATCAGCTTCAGAGATTGTGTCCGGAGTAGTTCAGGATTATGATCGTGGAGTTCTTGTTGGAAGAAAAACCTACGGAAAGGGATTGGTTCAGGTGGAACGGCCACTTTCATACGATGCAGTTGTAAAGATTACCACAGCTAAGTATTACACCCCAACAGGAAGATGCATCCAGGCCATTGATTACAGCAACCGAAATCCAGATGGAAGCGTAGGTAAAATTCCAGATTCATTAAAAACAGAATTTCGTACCACAAATGGAAGGCTGGTCTATGATGGTGGAGGGATAGATCCGGATGTGGAAGTCGAGGATTTCGACTTTGCACCAATTACCTACAGTCTTTTGAAGAAAAATCATATTTTCTTTTATGCCACAGAGTATTACTATAAGAATTTGGCACGTGAGACAGAGGACCCTCGTAACCTCAGACTCTCTGATGCCGAATATGATGATTTTGTGAAATGGCTTGAAGACAAGGAGTTTGACTACACCACAAACTTTGAAAAAGGCATTGACAGACTCATTGAGACAGCCAAGAATGAAAAAAAATATGATCAACTAAAAGATCAACTTGATCAACTGGAAAAAGCCTCTCAGCATAACAAGAATCAAGACCTGATCACCTTTAAAGAGGAAATAAAAATGTTAATGGAGCAAGAAATTGCAAGCAGGTTCTTTCTTCAAAGAGGCTTAATTGAGTCCACATTTAATAAAGATCCTGATATTTTGGAAGCTGTTAACGTATTGCGAGATGAAGAGCGATATGCTAAACTGTTGAACAGGAACTAGTTTGGCACTCATCCTAAGTATAGAGACATCTACAGATGTTTGCTCTGTAGCTTTACATGATTCAGGCCAGCTTCTGGAAAGCCAGATCCATCAAATTGAGAAGTCCCACTCGTCACTTCTGCCAGGAATTGCTGGTGAAGTTTTAGATAAAATAAACAAGAACTTTAAAGATCTGGATGCGGTCGCGATTTCAGCAGGTCCTGGATCATACACTGGCCTTCGGATCGGGATAACAACAGCCAAGGGATTTTGTTTTTCTATGGGCATTCCGCTGATTTCAGTTGATACCCTGGATGTTTTAATAGCTGCAGTTTCAGGAAAATTCAAAGGTGATCATTTTTTATGTCCAATGCTGGATGCCAGAAGGATGGAGGTATACATCAAAATGGTTGATCATGATCTAAAGGAAATATGGCCACTTCAGGCAAAGATCCTGGATGAATCCTCTTTTGATAAAATTGACCAAACAACCTATATTTTTGGTAATGGGATGCTCAAATTCAAGGAAATTTCCCAACAGGATAACCTGATCTTTATTGATGAAATTGTTCCTGATGCCAGGTACATGGGAGCATTGGCCTTTGAGAAATATCAAAAGTCAAAATTTGAGGATGTTGCCTATTTTGAGCCAAATTATTTGAAGGAATGGCGAACTACTACACCAAAGAAGCAGTTACTTTAAAATGGAAGAGATAGTCAACAGGGTTGCCAGGAGTCCACTGGTCTCCATCGATCTGGATGAATTCATGCACAAAGGAGAGAATCGAATTTTCGATCTGAAAGATGTTTTGTTCCAAGGATTGATCCTGAAGGAAAAAGATTTCAGGGAATTTATCAAAACCAATGACTGGGCACGTTATGAAAATAAGAACGTAGGATTGATTTGCTCCAGCGATGCAGTCGTTCCAATTTGGGCCTATATGCTACTTGCTTCTACCTTAAAAGACTATGCCAACACTGTGGTTTTTGGCAATGAAAATGAGATCGAGAAAATGCGGATTGATCAGGCGATCGAAAAATGCATGGAGAGTCAGGAATTTGAAAATGCAAAAGTTGTGATTAAAGGGTGTGGAGCAGTTGAAAACAAAGAATATGCCTATACGCAGCTTACTAATGCACTACTTCCTAAAGTTACTAGCTTAATGTACGGAGAACCGTGTAGCACCGTACCGATCTTCAAAAAATCGAAGTAATTTCGAGGCAAACCAAACCAACTGTGGAACTAGAACAACTCAAATATCCAGAGGGAAAATACCGGGCCCCTGAAGTCATTGATCAGGCGGTTATAACCGAGTGGTCTGATACACTTGAGGAGCTCCCTAAAAATCTCAGAAAGCTGGTAGAAAACCTTTCCTATGAATGCCTTGATTGGGCATATCGCCCGAAAGGTTGGACCATTAAGCAAGTGGTACACCATTTGGCAGACAGCCACATGAATTGTTTTTCACGCTTCAAGTTGATCATGACTGAAGAGAATCCAACAGTTCGGCCATTCAACGAAACGATGTGGGCAGAAATGCCAGATGCAAATAATCCAGAAGTTTCAACTTCCCTTATGATCCTGGATGGAGTTCATACCCGTTTAAATATTCTGTTGCGGGATTCCATTTCCGATGACTGGAATCGACCCTTCTACCATCCTGAGTATAAAAAAAGCTTTACTATGAGTTGGTTGATCGGACTCTATGCCTGGCACTCAAATCATCACCTTGCTCACATAAAGCAAGCCATTGAGAAAGAAGGAGATTTTACCTGGGACGACTAGAATCTTTAAAGCATCTCCGAATGAAGTCACCCTGAATTTATTTCAGGGTCTTCAAGAAGTAATGCTAATCACATGGAAGATGCTGAAACAAGTTCAGCATGACAGTTCGTCAAGGTTGGTTTCCTATGTCATGCCGTTCTTGAAACGGCATCTTCCACCTTTTCGTAAGATGCCTGATCAAGTCAGGCATGACAAATGTAATCGGTGTGGCCGAGGCAATAAAAAAGCCTTGATCTCTCAAGGCTTTCCAACAAGACTTTATTTTAATCAATCTTTCTTCTTCGCACCACCTTTCTTACCAGTTCCCGCAATGGAGCTTCTCATATCAGTATCGGCCTCAATATTCTGGAATTTGTAGTAATCCATAATCCCAAGATTTCCACTTCTGAAGGAGTCAGCAATTGCCTTTGGCACTTCCGCTTCCGCGAGAATTACTTTCGCTCTAGCTTCTTGTGCTTTCGCAAGCATCTCCTGTTCTTCAGCAACTGCCATTGCCCTTCTTTCCTCGGCTTTTGCTTCAGCAACCTTCAAGT
>JANQEC010000231.1 GCA_028278585.1 Cyclobacteriaceae bacterium
TTGTTTATCCTTAGCTGCGATAAGGTAAAGGAAGATGATCCATCGGTTCCAATCACACTGGAAACCCTTAGGTATGCTCGGGAAAATAGTCCAATGATTATCCCAATATGGGGTGATTTTAATCAGGGAGATGTAACTGTATTATCATCATCATCTCTAGCCAATCAGGTTAGAACTGAGAAAAAAATTAATGAAGTAAGGTTCGTTAAATATCTACCTGGAAGTTCATCGGATCTGATTGACTTCCAGGTAATTCAAAACGAAGAGTTGTTGGGTGATGGTTCAGTAGAGGTCCGGTTACTAGGAGTTGATGATTGTGCAGATACTGGTTTTAGCGATCATCATGAGATAGCTCAAGGTGAAAGTCTGGAAGTTGATTTAATGGAGAATTATGCTTTTTGCAACTTTGTGTCTTCGGGTACAGGTGGTGTGAGATTTACGGATATAGAGGGCTCCAATTCTGACGGAGTATTGATTTCCATTACCTCAAAGACAGCAGTACTTACTTATACTCCACCTCCTGGCTTCAGCGGTCATGTAGAATTTATTTATGAATTGTGTTACGGCTTTGAAAGTGGTCAAAACTTCTCTAAAGATGTTCTATCTGACCCTTTAAATAAATGTGAATTTTATTATGTGGCTCTAACAACAATCGATGTTATCTAGAAACATGACTTAGACAGATTTGAATAAGGCTGACCTAATAAGAGATTGTAGAAAGAATCTGCGAGAAGCTCAAAATGAGCTTTTTCGCAGTTATAAGGGAATGGTTATGTCTATCTCAAGAAGGTACAGTTCTGATTTGTCAAGCTGCGAAGATGTGTTTCAGGAATGTTTTATCCAGATTTTCAAATCTCTGCATAATGATAAAAGTAAAATACGAGATCTGGATAACTGGGTAGGCAGAGTAGCCATTAATACAAACATCTCTTTTTACTATAAATCGGGAAAAGGGAAGTATGAAGATCTATCAGAAGAGATGCTGGATGAGAGTCATAAAGACGTGCTTGATCAAATCTCTGGAGACGAACTTATTGATATGATCAATTCGATACCTGATGGGTATCGTGTGATCTTCAATATGTACTTTATGGATGGCTACAGTCATAAAGAGATTGCTGAAATGTTGAAAATTTCAGAATCTACTTCACGATCCCAGCTCTCAAGAGCAAAGGAGTATTTAAAGAAAAAATTAGAATCGCAAGGAATTTTCAGATATGAAGCCTCTTAATGATAAGCACCTTAAGGAACTATTGAACCGAAAGCTCAATGAACCTGAGCCAATGGAATCCGATCACCTGTGGGAAGGAATCGAAAACGCTCTTCCGGCTGCATCATCCTCCAATGTTTTGACTTCATTGACTAAGGTCATTTCGACTGTTGGGATCTTTAGTATAGCGTTTTTTGCTGATAATAAAGTTGCTACCAATCCGGTTTTAGCCGAAGAACTAAATTCGAAAAACCTAAAAATTGAGAACCAACCCATAAATCAAACCGAAGAAGCATTATTACCTGCTCAGGAGTTAGATTCGGATAATAAAAGTGAATTGTTGATGAATCAAAATCAACAGATCATCGAAGAACAATTTACCCCAGTAGAACCAAAGATTTCATCTTTAAAAGCGATCACTCACTCACCTCCTTCATTACTATTAGAGACAACTTCAACTTCGGATGAGGATTATGTAGAAGCAACTACACGCATTAATGAAAAAAAGGGTTACAGACTCCTGACTTCACTTCCAACAGAAGTTCAACTGGTGAAAATTAATCTGCCAGAACTTTCGCCGATTGAGCTTGATGAGAGAGATCGAGTCAGAGGAACCTCGTACTGGTCATTCGCTCCCTATCTTTCCTATCATACATTGGAACCATCTAAGTTAGATGAGAACTTAATTTCAAGTGATCCGGATCGTAGAACAGAGCTTTTGGATAGAGTAGGTGTAAGTATCTCAATAGGGCGTTCCCGACAAATCTCCAATAGATTGTTTTTGAAATATTCTGCAGGCCTGGACTACTACAAAACCAAATTTCATTTTCAGATTGTGAATAGTAGTGATCCATCTGTGATCCTTCAAAACAATCGAATGGATCTTGGGATAAATCTTGGATTTGACTATCATCATAGCGGAATACTTGGAACAGGAAGACTGGGATTTGAATTGGGAGGAAGGACCAAACTTGTCGACTTTTCGAATGGTGAATTCCAGGGTTACTCACGCAACATTGCCACTTATCGAGTTAGCTATCTGATTGACGTTAACTCATGGCTGATTGGCCCAACGTACACTTCTTTTCTTAGCTCCAAGGATCTTAGCGGATATGGAAAAATCAATCCGACCATCTATGGATTTATGTTGAGAAGAGAAATAAAAAAATCTAAATAGACTGAGACTATACCGTTCTCTCTAAATCGAAGGCTTCCAGGTAATCTGCAACTTTTCTTACAAACATACCTCCAAGTGCACCGTCAACTACTCGGTGGTCATAGCTATGGGAAAGGAACATTTTGCTTCGGATCCCTATCAAATCACCTTCGGGAGTTTCGACTACTGAAGGCTTCTTCTGGATTGCTCCTAAAGCCATGATTGCAACCTGCGGCTGCATAATGATTGGAGTACCCATGACATTGCCAAACGATCCTACATTTGAAACTGTGTATGTCCCTCCTTGTAATTCATCGGGCTTTAGTTTGTTTTCACGTGCTCTTCTTGCCAGATCATTCACCTTTTTAGTGAGTCCAAGAAGGCTAAGTTGATCTGCATTGTGAATGACCGGAACAATCAGGTTTCCGGAAGGTAGCGCTGTGGCCATTCCAATGTTGATGGCTGATTTCTTCACAATCTTGTCCCCATCAACCTGAACATTGATCATTGGGAAATCTTTGATAGCCTTAACTATTGCTTCGATAAGGATAGGGGTGAAGGTAAGGCTTTCTCCTTCCCGGGCTTTAAAAGATTCCTTGGTCTTATTTCTCCAACTTACTACTTTACTTACATCTGCCTCTACGAAAGAAGTCACATGCGGGGAGATATGTTTGGACGCCACCATGCGCTCTGCAATCATTTTGCGCATTCGGTCCATCTCAATGATCTCATCCGCACCACTAACTGCTACCGGTGCAGGTTGATGTACCGCTGGTTGTACCGGAGCGACAGGTGTTGGAGCACCTCCTGTTTTTCGAATCTTGACATAAGCTAAAATGTCGTTTTTCGTCACGCGACCTTCTTTGCCCGAACCGCTTAGAGAATCAAGCTCAGTAATAGTGATATTTTCTTCTTTTGCAATGCTTCTTACCAAAGGAGAATAGAATCTTCCGGAGTCAGATACTCTTGGTACACCATTTCCATTGGATGAATTGGTTGCAATTGCTGTTTCTAAAATTTCTTCTGCTTTTTCTACAGGATCTTGTTGTACTTCAGGAACCGGCGCTCCGTTTGAAACCTCAGAAGATTCTCCGTCAGTCTCAATGATTGCGATTGGTTTACCTACTTCAATCACATCACCTTCCTGTGCCAGGACTTCTTTCAAAACACCTGCATGTGTGGATGGAATTTCAGTATCAACTTTATCAGTGGCAACTTCCAAAATAGATTCATCTTCTTCGATCGTTTCTCCGACATTTTTCAACCAGGAAAGAACGGTTCCTTCCATAACACTTTCGCCCATTTTAGGCATAACCATTTCTACAGTTGCCATGATTTATTGCATTTGATTGATCCCTTGCAAAGATAGTAAAAGGGGATAGAAAAAAGGTGTAAGTATGGATTTATGAAAAATAACAAATTATAATTTTATGAATTATCATATTGCGAAATATTATTCTTCTTTTACAGAATTATAAAGTAAAAAGGAATGACGCAGATCTTAGCATATTTGCCATTAAGACATCAAATTGGAACGAACCATATTAAGAGCTACCATGGCACTCAATTGGATGTTTAATTTTCGATCTTTTGCAAACACGAATTTCTTAGCCTCGGTCTTCTTGTCATCGCTATAGGCGATCCACACCGTACCAACAGGTTTGTCATCTGTGCCACCTCCAGGACCAGCGATCCCGCTCAAAGAAACACCAATAGAAGTTCCAAATACTTTCCGGATATTCTCAGCCATTTGGATTACTACTTCCTCACTTACAGCCCCAAGGGTTTCCAATACCTCATGGTCTACTTGCAAGGCTTTTTCTTTGATATCATAGGAATAGGCCACGTATGAACCCTGGAAATAGTCTGAACTTCCCGGCACAGAGGTAATCAGGTGTGAAAGGTAACCTCCCGTACAACTTTCAGCACATGCAATGGTTTTATTCTGTTCCCGAAGTAGCTGGCCTACTCGTTCTTCTAGTTCAATATTGCCCGTGGCGTAGACATATTTTTCTATCAGCGGCATACACAACTTGACCTGTTCTTCAACATCTCGTTCTAATTGCGACTGATCTGGCCCGGTAGCAGTCAGTCTTAGCTTGACCTGAGCCAATGTTGGTAAGTATGCCAACTTAATGTGGGAAGGAAGGTTTTTTTCCCAATCTTGTAGTTTCTCTGCCAGCCTGGATTCAGGGATTCCTCCCGTTCGGATGATTTTGTGATAAATCTTTCCCTTAACGAATCGACCCTTAAGCTTGGGCAAAATTTCCTTCTCCATCATGCCTTTCATTTCAAAAGGAACTCCAGGCATGGAAATGAAAATAGTGCCGTTTTTCTCCAGCCATATTCCAGGTGCAGTGCCAAGATCATTGGTGATTTTGGTTGAGCCCATCGGCTGAATTGCCTGGCCTCTGTTTAATTCATTCAACTTCCATCCAGCACGTTCGTAACGTTCCGTTATCTCAGCCAGGGCTGCCTCATTCATCTCTAGCTCTACACTAAAGTACTTAGCTAAAGTTGGCTTGGTTAAATCGTCATTTGTTGGACCCAAACCACCGGTTATCAATATGATATCCGCCCTTTTCTCAGCCTCCTCAAAGGCGGTCAATATATGATCTTCGAGATCAGGAACTGTGGTTTTTCGAATAACCTTTATTCCAAGCTGATCAAGTTCACCACTAATCCAGTGAGAATTTGTATCTAAAGTTTGACCGTAAAGAATTTCATCGCCGATGGTGATGATTTCTGCAGTTGCTGACATTATATTGGGATCTTGTAGGCTTAAGAAATTCTTATTTGTAAAGGGGCTATTTTTATCTGCTCAAAATTACAACGAAGATGAGGAATGCATTGATTCGAACAGTCCTTATTTCTGTTCTTTTTGGCGCGTGAACCCTGATCAGCATTGAAAAAGTTCACACCTGTCATCAAACGGTCACTTGACACGAAAAATGCTGCGAAGTATTATTCTGACAATTGATGCAAACAATTAAATACCACTTGTTGAAAAAGCTAGCCCAGTTTAAAAGGGTTTTGGGGCAGATAAAGCCATAAAAGGATCATTTTCACGATTGCAAAAAGAGGAAAGGAACATCCGCGTTGATGCTGTGGCAAGAACTACAGAATTACTCAATAAGGTATTTAAAGAACAAGATTGAGTACTTTTACAAAGTTAAAAGTATTAATCGCCTGGTATGCTTACTGAATTCCAAACCAACAAACTAGAACGATTCTTCTACATTCTTGATTTCGATCGAAATGGAGTGATAGAAGAGGCCGATTTTATAGCAATTGCTGAGAATTTGTGCGTTTTATGGGGGTTAAGAGAGGGTACTGCGGAACATAGAAAGGTGATCTCAAAGTTTTCCGAAGAGTGGGAGAAGTTCAATCACTTTGTTAATAATGACAAGGATATAGCAAATTGGGCGCATCTTGTAGAATTTGCTGACAAAGTCATCATCAATGGGAACGAAGAACTATATAATGACTATGTCCATGATTTTGCGGGGGAAATATTTGACAATTTTGATGCAGATAAAGATGGTTACATTTCTCTAGATGAGTTCATAGACCTTTTTTGTGCCTATCGAATTGAAGTAAGGTTTGCCGCTAAAGCTTTTAG
The DNA here is from genome assembly GCA_028278585.1 of Cyclobacteriaceae bacterium. Classification (GTDB taxonomy): domain Bacteria; phylum Bacteroidota; class Bacteroidia; order Cytophagales; family Cyclobacteriaceae; genus Ekhidna. The sequence goes on from JANQEC010000231.1 coordinate 5,989, forward strand.
AAAAATCGATTTAAATCATGACGATCTGATAAGTAGGGGAGAACTTATCAGTGCCGTTCAAGAGTTCTTTAGAAGCGATGATGAAAATGCTCCGGGAAACTGGCTTTTTGGAAACTTTTAAATGCCTAAGTGGATTGCTTTTGCTTCTTTAAGGCTTTCACCTGAGCTATTGTATCGTCTACTTTTCCCTTAGCAAGAAATTCACGCAGAAATTTTTCAAGCGGGAAGATCAATAGCGCTACGAATACGTCAATCAGAAAATCCACTACCGGCGTACTCTGGATATTTAGAAACGACCCTGCTGCCGACTGTATGAACTCTATGATTAAAACCAATGTCAAAACAGAAAGTCCGCCACTGATCAGTTGATTTTGAGTTTTGGACTGGTTCATTCTGGATGACACAATAACCAGCGTTCCAAAGAAGAGGATCTGCAGTGCATAAAACCACGGCCGTTGCCAGTAAGGACTTTTTACTGAGAAATCCAGAACACTTGCTTCCTCGAATCTTCCGAAAGCATCTTTTGACCTCACGTTCAAAGAATACTGACCAGCGGGTAAATAGCTGAAATCTATTGACTTGCTCTTTGTCCATTCGGACCAGTCGGAGTGAAGACCCTCCAGCTTGTATTGGAATT
>JANQEC010000277.1 GCA_028278585.1 Cyclobacteriaceae bacterium
ATTATAAAGAACGCTAAAGTCAAGAGAATCATTTGGAGAGCCCAGTTCGTCTACCCAATAGCGTGCCGTCGTAAATTGGTCGTACCGCACCATATCCAGGGCAGGTCGATCAATAATGACAGCACCATACAGATCAGGACGCTGAGTAAGAACATTTCCCGCAAGTGCACTACTTATACTTCCTCCATTTGCAACAACGTTTTTTTTGGACGTATAACCTTGATCAATCAGCCATTCGGTAGCAGCTATATAATCATCCACAGCGTTTTGTCTATTTCTTCCAACACCTGCCTGATGCCACGTTTCCCCATATTCTCCCCCTCCCCTGATACTAGGTTGAGCATAAATGCCCCCCATCTCAAGCCAAGCCAGCAAATGAGGCTGATACCAAAGAAATGAAACCCAGCCAAATGCTCCATACGCATACATAAAAGCCGGGTGGCTTCCATCCATGTTTATTCCTTTCCTGTGTGTGACAAACATAGGGATCTCAGTTCCATCCTTGCTTTTATAAAAAATATGCCTGGTGATATAATTTTCATCATTGAATCCGGTTTCGGCTTTTTTAAATACTGCCAATTCTCCCGTTGAAATATGTAGCTTATATAGCGTGCTAGGCTGTGTAAAGCCTAAGAAACGATAGTAAACAAACTCGCTACCAGAGTCACCAGAAAAACCTCCCCACACCGCTCCATCTATAGGTAATTCCACATCATACTTGAACGTACCAGGCAAGTCAAAACACTTTATTTTAGGAATTCCATCAACCGTGTATGTGAGTAACAAATGATCACGAAACATTCCGATGGCATTCCCGCCAACCTGACTACCTGCAGCAATTGCATGCTGACCTTCAGGAACAACCTCGACTATTTTTTCTCTTTTAAAATTCCATTTAATTACCCTGCCATTGGGGGCATCAAGGTTTGTAAAGAAATAGAGATCATCTTCCTTCTTACCTAAAAAACTGAAGTTGGCGTGATCAGTAGTAAATAGTTCTACAAAAGTTCTTTTTGGGATTAATGGCTTAATGAATATTCTGTTGTTTACTTCACTGCCATTTCGTGCTTCAACCATCAAATATCTACCGTCTCCTGATATTTTGATGTTGTATAACCATCTGCCCGTTTCCGTTATCGTAAATATGTGTTCATCCTGACCAACATTTCCAATCTTATGATAGTAAACTGCCGCTCCATCTGGAGTTGCTGAAGAATCGGTGCCATCATTTCTAAATCGCACGTAATAAAAACCTGAACTTCCCGCATCCCAAACCATATTTCCACCGATTCGATGAAGTGCTTTGATTTCATCTGGCAAGTCCTTCCCGGTTTTCAAATCCCTCACACGAGCGGAATACCATCTGGTTTGACCGTTAGCAATGGTGTAGATCATTTTGCTTCCATCTTCAGAAACCCAATATCCTTGTAATCCGGCTGCCAATTGTAGATTAGTACCAGGAGGAAAATCAACTTTTGGGTCTAAAACAGTACGATCAACATCGTCGCTCATTCTCACCATCAACTTAGCAAGGGATCCTCCTCCTTTTGTTTCAAGATAATACACCTTCTTTCCAACCATCTGTGGGTTTTGAAAAAGATCAAATGTGGTAAAACGGTCAATGCGTTTTTTAATCACCTCCCGCTCCGGCATGGCATGGAGTTTATCTTCAAGAAAGTTTTCCTGCATCTTCGCCCACAACTTTACCTTATCCGAATTAAATGATTCAAGCCATCTATATGGGTCTTCCACTTTCTCTCCAAATATCAAATCACTGTTTTCGTTTCGTATAGTTCCAGGGTAATCCCAAGGTTGAGCATCTAACGGACAAATAATACCAGGTAAGATTGCTAATAGAATTAATCTTTTCATCATTAATTTTTTTAGTCAAAAATGGATCACGCGTATCTGTCAGGCGCCTTTTTGCATGTAGAAGGTCTACTTTCGCAAACAATCCCTGACCTTATTAGAAACAATTAGCTGGGGCCATCCAAATGTTGAAGTAATTTCATAGCGACGTGGAATTGATTAGCCCGAAAAGTGGTTATACATTTGCACACTTAAATTTTTCAAACCAATTAATCAATATGTCTACAAAAATCGGTATCAATGGATTTGGAAGAATCGGAAGACTTAGTTTCCGTGCACTTCTTGAGAAAAACAACGTTGAAATAGCCGCAATCAATGATTTAACGGATACTCACACACTGGCCCACCTACTAAAATATGATTCCAATCATGGCCGATTTCCTGGCACGGTGAGTGCAGATGACAACAATATTATTGTGAATGGAAAATCCATTCCTGTTTATGCTGAGCGAGATCCTGAAAATTTACCATGGGGCGACCTTGGTGTAGAACTTGTGCTGGAGTCTACCGGGTTTTTCCTTGATCAAGCAGGAGCTGGAAAACATCTTAAAGCCGGGGCTAAAAAAGTGGTTATATCTGCACCCGCTAAGGGAGATATACCTACTGTTGTTTTAGGAGTAAATGAAGAAATTCTGACCGGTGAGGAAACAATTCTTTCGAATGCATCATGTACCACTAACTGTCTTGCTCCAATGGCAAAAGTTTTGGATGATAATTTCGGAATCGAGAAAGGATACATTACTACTGTTCATGCATACACATCCGATCAAAGATTGCAAGATGCTCCGCACAAAGATCTTAGAAGAGCAAGAGCAGGAGCAGTATCTATTATCCCAACGTCTACTGGTGCAGCCAAAGCTGTTGGCTTGGTTCTTCCGCACTTAAACGGGAAGCTGGATGGTATCGCAATGCGAGTTCCCATTCCGACGGGATCACTAACTGATCTTACCTGCGTGCTTAAACAAGATGCTACGGCAGAAGATATCAACAATGCAATGAAAGTTGCTTCAAATGGGCCGATGAAAGGGATTCTTGAATATACAGAAGACCCGATCGTCTCAATCGATATTGTTGGCAATCCGCATTCAACAATTTTCGATGCAAAACTTACCTCATGTCAGGGCAATCTTGCAAAAGTGGTGGGCTGGTACGATAACGAAGCGGGATATTCTAACAGAGCAGCTGATCTGATCAGCAAATTGGCTTAGAGTCAATTCAAAGAAGAAAGGTTTTAAAACCGGGTCAGAACTGATCCGGTTTTTTTATGCAATGTTTGTGTAGACGGCCTGAACATCTTCATCATCCTCGATCTTATCAATCATCTTTTCGATTTCCTCAAGTTGCTCTTCCGAAAATTCTACCGGGTTGGTTGGAATCCTTTTTAGTGAAGCTTTTTGCACTTCAATTTGTAAATCCTCCAATACTTTGGACATTTCACCAAACTGCGTGTAATCCGCATAGGCATACAGTACTCCCTCATTTTCTTCGATTTCTTCCAGCCCACCATCGATAAGCGAAAGTTCTAGCTCCTCAACGTCCATTTCAACCGTTTTTTCAAACTCAAAAACCGCCTTTCGTGCAAACATGTATTCAAGTGATCCGGATGGTGCAAACCCACCACCGGCCTTATTGAAATAGGACTTAACATTCGCAACGGTTCGAGTGGTGTTATCCGTGGTACATTCTACAAAAACCAATACACCATGAGGTCCTTTCCCCTCGTAAGTCACCTCACTGATTTGGTCAACATCTTTTCCTTCTGCGCGCTTGATCGCGTTCTCGATGTTGTCCTTCGGCATATTCTCAGCCTTCGCATTCTGAATAGCAGTCCTCAGCTTGGCATTCATTTCAGGGTCGGAACCTCCGTCCCGGGCGGCCACAGTAATGGCCTTACCAAGCTTAGGAAACACCTTACTCATTTTATCCCATCTCTTCTCCTTCGCCGCTCTTCTATATTCAAATGCTCGTCCCATTTATCTTATTTTTTACACTAGCAAATAAAAATGGTTCTTATGGAAATGAGAACTACCACGATATTTTTTTGAAAGTCTCTTAGGACCATCCTCAATGAAAGTCAACTAACTAGCTTATCAAGCCATTCAACCAAATAACTATCTGCCGGCAGTCTTTAGATCGTGACGGGTCTTCCACAACACGTTCAAAATCACACCCACGAGAACCAATGTCATTCCGCCATAAGTAATCAGGTTGAAATTCTCGTCGAAGAGAAAATAACCAAAAAGTAAGGAATAAATGATACTGATATAGCTAAGTATAGACACTTTGCTCAACTCCTCTTTTTGATAGGCTTTTGTCATAAAAAATTGAGCTATTTGAGTTGACACACCAACAAGGATAAGGAAAAACCAATCCCAACCTTCGGGTTGCACCCACACAAAAGCGGACCAAACCGCAGCGACGGGCAACACAACGAGTGGAAAGTAGAAGATAATTACCAATGGGTGTTCATTGGTTTTTAGTTTTCTAATAAAGTTATAGGCCAGTCCCATAAATAGTGAAGCACTAATTCCTATCAACAAATGTGTCCCCGAAATTCTTGTATCAAACCCCTGGATGACAAGTATCCCTGCAAAACTCAGTGCGAAAAAAAACCACTGTACAATTTTCACCTTTTCTCCTACCAGGAAAATTCCAATCATGGCCGTGAAAATTGGTGCCAGATAATTCAACGTAGAGGCTGTTGCTAAAGGGATTTGCTGAAGTAAACCAAAATAAAGGATAAGTGCTGTAGCTCCTGTTACACCCCTGGCTATCAATACTGGTTTGTTGTTTCCCCAAACACTTACCTTTTGCCTTTTCAAAAAATAAAAACTAATCCCAAGGGAAATAACAGCCCTGAAAAGGATAATTTCTATTGCTGGAATGTGAGGCAGGTATTTGACAAACACCTTCATCAAAATGAAGATGAAAGAAGCCAGCAGCATAAATCGGACACCCTGGCTTAATGTCATTGATCTCTATTGATTACTCCGTCTTTTATTTCTAATGTTCTGTCGGCCATTGAAGCTAACTCCATATTATGAGTTACAATAACAAAAGTTTGGCCCAACTCATTCCTTAAGTCGAAAAATAGTTTATGAAGCTCCTCTGCACTTTGAGAGTCAAGGTTTCCACTTGGCTCATCAGCGAAAACGATGGAAGGCTCATTTATCAAGGCCCTGGCAACTGAAACACGTTGTTGTTCACCACCCGACAACTCTGATGGCTTGTGTTCAGCACGATCGCTCAGCCCTAAGGTAGATAGCAGTTTTGACGCTTTCTTTTGTGCATTCCCATCTCCCTTTATAAAAGCCGGAATGCATACATTTTCCAGCGCAGTAAATTCTGGTAGTAAATTATGAAACTGGAATATAAACCCTATCTCCTCGTTTCGAAAGGCTGCCAGTTTCTTCTGATTCAAAAGCTGAACATTCGTTCCTTTTATCTCAATTTCTCCGGAATCAGCTTTATCTAACGTTCCTAAAATATGAAGCAAGGTACTTTTTCCAGCTCCCGATGCCCCGACAATTGACACGATCTCTTTTTCGAGTATTTCCAGATCAATTCCTTTTAGGACTTCAAGATTATTGTATTTCTTTTTTAATTGTCTTGCTTTGAGCATAGGCGCAAAGATGATGTAATCAGAGCAAATACCACTTGGTTAAACACAGCCGATAAGCTAGCTTCGCAAAAAATATCTGAATCATGAATATCCACGAATATCAGGCAAAAGAAATTCTTAAGTCATATGGGGTTACAATCCAGGAAGGAATTGTTGCCGATACACCAGACAAAGCAATTGAAGCTGCTAAAGAGCTCAACCGCGAAACAGGTACCAGTTGGTATGTAATCAAGGCGCAAATACATGCAGGTGGTCGTGGAAAAGGAAAAGTAAAAGAAACGGATTCAAATGGAGTTGTTCTTGCTAAAAGCCTGGATGAAGTAGAGCCAAAATCAAAGGCGATTCTTGGTGGGACGCTTGTTACACACCAAACAGGTCCGGAAGGGAAAAAAGTGAACAAAATATTGATAGCACAGGATGTGTACTATCCAGGTGAATCAGATCCAAAAGAATACTATCTGTCCATTTTGTTGGATAGAGGAACCGGACAAAACGTGATCATGGCATCTACTGAGGGTGGAATGGATATCGAGACGGTAGCAGAAGAAACACCCGACAAGATCATCAAAGAATGGATTGATCCTGGAGTTGGATTACAAGGATTTCAAGCAAGAAAAGTCGCATTCGCACTTGGATTGGAAGGAGATGCGTTTAAAGGTATGGTGAAATTTATCCATTCGCTCTATGCAGCTTACGAAGGTACAGATGCCTCGCAATTTGAAATTAATCCCGTATTGAAAACTTCAGATAATAAGATTCTTGCTGTTGATGCTAAGGTTAACATTGATGACAATGCACTCTATCGTCATAAGGATATAGCTGAATTGAGAGATCTATCGGAGGAAGATCCATTGGAAGTTGAAGCTGGAAAATCTGGTCTAAACTACGTGAAGTTGGATGGAAATGTCGGATGCATGGTTAATGGAGCTGGATTGGCAATGGCCACAATGGATATTATCAAATTGTCTGGAGGAGATCCGGCTAATTTTCTTGATGTGGGTGGAGGTGCCAATGCTCAAACAGTTGAGGCAGGATTTCGAATCATCTTAAAAGACCCAAATGTCAAAGCAATATTGATTAATATATTCGGTGGTATTGTAAGGTGTGACCGTGTAGCAAGTGGTGTAGTTGAGGCCTACAAAAATATTGGTGAGATCAATGTTCCGATCATTGTCAGACTTCAGGGCACTAATGCTGAAGAAGGCGCAAAAATTATAGAAGAATCAGGTTTGAAGGTGACTTCTGCTATCGTCCTTAAAGATGCCGCTGAAAAAGTCAAGGAAGTTCTTGCTAACTGATCTTATTTAAAAATTAGGGGTAGTTCTTCAAGGGTTTGCCATACTTCAAACCTTGAAGATATGACCAGACTTAAACTCCTACCCATTTTGCTTGTTTTTACGGCATGCATTGAAAATTCGCCGGAACCAGTTAATAAATCTGTACTTATTTCTGGAAATGATGCTTTCGGAAAAACGTACAGTATTTCTTCCATAGAACTAGAACTTGGCACATTGGTCCCTCATCCATGTTTGACCGATAATTTCATCACCTATTTTCCAAATGGAAATTACGAGGTGAATGAAGGTGCGACAAAATGCGACCCTAACGATCCCCCTGCGCTGATAGGCTTATGGGAAATGAACCGGGAGCAAACTAAAATTTTTGTAGATATTGATGGGTTTATCCAAACCTGGAATGTAGAGTCAGTCGACCGGCAAAATCACAGAATTTCAAGTTTTTTCAAAGAAGGTGAAAGAATCTACTCATTAAGTCTTGTGAATTGAAATAGAACTTTTTCGAGAAAAAATTAGGGGTATCTAAGATTCGCATGTACTAATAATTAAACCGCTTAGAGTTATGAGTTATGTAAGATTCTTCCTTTCTGTATTAACAGTAGTGGTTCTACTGGTACTACTAAGTTGACAATTCAGTCTATTTATAAATCCAAGCTTTTCTCAATATGAGGGAAGCTTTTTTTATTTTCAAACCAGTTCTTCCAATACTTTTGTGCATGCCTGAACATGACCTTGTGGTCCCGCCTGAAATTGGATTTGACAATGAAAATCTTCAAACCTATCTAAAGCAAGAAGGTTTGCTTTCAAGCACCACGCACTTTCAAATCATAAGGAGATCCATAGATGCCCGTCAACGTTCGATAAAAGTCAATCTAAGAATTGAGATCAGAGATACTCCGGCAAAGATCGATTATCGTGAGTATCACCAGCGTGACTATGACGTAAGTGGTGCTCCTCAAGTCATTATTGTTGGAGCCGGGCCCGCAGGACTATTTGCCGGATTAAGAGCAATTGAGTACGGACTAAAGCCAATTGTTTTGGAAAGAGGAAAAGATGTCCGCTCAAGAAGGAGAGACCTGGCAGCAATCAACAAAGATCACATCGTTAATCCGGACAGCAATTATTGTTTCGGAGAAGGCGGTGCAGGAACCTATTCGGATGGAAAACTTTATACCCGTTCAAAGAAAAGAGGAAATGTTCGAAGAATTTTTGAAGTACTTGTAGCTCATGGTGCTAGCCCGGATATCCTGTTTGAAGCTCACCCGCACATAGGTACAAACAAATTACCCAAGATCATTACCGCAATACGGGAGACTATTGAAAGAGCCGGGGGAGAAATCAGGTTTAATTCAAAGGTCACAAATTTTAAGATAGATGAAGAAATGAAAGGTGTAATCCTCGAAAGTGGTGAACAGTTAGAAGGAGTTTCTGTTTTGCTTGCAACAGGTCATTCTGCCAGGGATATTTTTCATCTGTGTCAAAACAGTAATATCAAAATTGAGGCTAAGCCATTTGCCTTAGGGGTTAGGGTTGAACATAGTCAGAAACAAATTGATCAGGCGAGGTATCATTGCGAAAATCGTGGCGATTACCTTCCTGCCTCCTCTTACTCACTGGTTGCTCAGACCACCTTTAATGAAATAGAACGAGGTGTTTTTTCATTTTGCATGTGTCCGGGAGGATTCATCGTTCCATCAGCCACTAACCAAGAAGAAATTGTTGTGAATGGAATGAGTCCTTCAAGAAGAGATGGTCAATTCGCGAATTCAGGTATAGTGGTTGCTATTGAAAACAAGGACCTGCGGGGATATGGAAAGTATGGCGAACTCGCTAATATGGTTTTTCAGGGAGAAGTAGAGCATAAAGCCTGGAAAATAGCTGGTCAGACTCAAAAAGCTCCCTCACAACGCTTGAATGACTTTATTGAAAACAAATACTCAGACTCCCTTCTGGAAACCTCCTACCAGCCAGGTTTAACATCGGTAGATATGCACAGTTTATTGCCTAAGTTCATTTCTGAAAGGTTGGTGACAGGTTTTAAGCAATTTGATAGAAAGATGAAAGGATTTGTTACAAACGATGCGCAAATCATTGGAGTTGAAAGCAGGACGTCCTCTCCTGTTAGAATTCCTAGAAATCCTAATACGCTTGAGCATTCAGAAATTAAGAGATTTTTCCCCTGCGGAGAAGGCGCAGGCTACGCAGGAGGAATCGTATCCGCTGCAATAGATGGGGAAAAGTGTATGGAAAAGATTGCAGCATTGTATGGAAACAAAAAAGCCCTCTAAATTAGAAGGCTTGTCATGTACACCCGGAAGGAGTCGAACCCTCAACCTCTGGAGCCGAAATCCAGCGCTCTATCCAGTTGAGCTACGGGTGCAAAAGTCCGCAAATATAAATAACTGTAGTTGATTCATTCCATCAAAAGAAAACCTGCTTTAATTTTCTAAACGTACTATCTTTAAGCCAAAATTTACACGCATGGAAGAAGAGTCTACCCTATTTAGTGATTGGCTTAACAACCTGACCATTACAGGTTTTGTCAATGCATTATTACTCATCAGTTTCACGCTTCTTATCTTATGGATGGTAGCCAGAACTTTTAGAGGAAAAGCTGACGTCTAGATCTGATTTCCACACTTTTTGCAATACTCAGCATCATAGTCGTGTACCTTGTTTCCACACAAGTCACAGTTTTTTTCATTTGATTCTTCCAGCTGCTTATCTCGTTCCGCTGTTGCTATCTCTGAAGTTACAATGCCCGTCGGAACCGCTATAATCGCATAGCCCATTAGCATGAGAATTGAAGCAAAACCCTGACCAAGTGCTGTTTGTGGGGCTATATCTCCATAACCTACCGTAGTAACTGTAACAATTGCCCAATAGATGCTCCTGGGAATGCTTGTAAATCCGCTTTCACCACTTTCTATGATATACATGAGCGTGCCCATGATCATAACTAGCGTAGAGACCGCTCCCAGAAAAACAAAGATCTTATGACGGCTGGCTTTCAAGGCATCTCCTAAAACAGATGCCTCACGTAGGTACCTTGACAGTTTTAGTATTCTGAAAATCCGCAGCAATCGTATGGCGCGGATGACAATCAGGTAACTACCTCCCGCAGTGATAAGTGTCAGATAAGTCGGCAATAATGCCAGCAGATCAATGATCCCCAAAAAACTGAACGCATACTTTTCCGGTCGTTTGGAAATAACTATTCTCAATGAGTATTCAATGGTGAACAAGATTGTAAAAGACCACTCAAGTACAGCAAACAAGTTCCCAAAACGTGCATTAAATTCTTCAACACTCTCGAGCATAACACTGAGAACACTCAACACAATTGCCCACAAAAGGACTATATCAAAAATTTTTCCTGACCTGGTTTCAGTACCAAAAACAACAATGTAGAGTTCTTTTCTAAGCTTAGGAAAGTTCTTAAATTCTGGTTGAGACATGGAAGCGAAGTTATAATCCTTTTTATTAAGCATAAAAAAACCCTAACTGGAAGTCAGGGCTTTTTCGACGAAATCTTATTCAGTTAAATGGAATATTAACTCCCAAATGGAGCATTAATTCCTGGAAAATCCAATGGGTTAACAGTAGGAATAGAAGCTCCATACGTTGCATTTAATGCATCAATGATCTCATTTACGAGAAGAGCTGCGCCCCTTGGATTAGGATGAATACCATCCGCAGACCACACACTATTAAATATTTCTTCCTGGCTAAGTTGCAACGGAACCAAGTCAATCCCTCCAACCAAAATGCCTAGCTCACCATCTGCCGCTGCCTGGGCTTCTGTACTAAGGCCAAGTGCCGCGGCTTGTCCAGCGGACAATCCATAGATATCTGCAAACATGGGACCTACGTCAACCAATGTGATATTATCCCGGGCAGCAGCCTCCGCGGCAATTATGGTATTATACTCAACATATGCAGCTATAACACTTCCTTGTTCTGCAAGAGTAAGCGTATTTTCATCAGGGACAGGAACACCAACACCATAAACCGAGGCAGCAACTCCTGGAACTGACTCTGCTCCAATAACAGAAAGTGCTGTTAATCCAAACAGATCAGTTGCTTCAGCTTGGCGCATACTTAAAAGCGCTGCATCTATAACAGTTAAATCAGTCAATGATTCATCGGTAATAACTGGTGGGTTAGCACCTGCGGCAAAAACGATTTTTCTCCGATCAGCTTCATCCTGGGTATAATTTGGTAAAGCAGGATGTCCGACCAAGGCATCGAGTGTGGCATTATATGTAGCATAACCAGCATTCACATCATCGGCAGTTGCACCATCTAATGGGATAAGATCATTGCCTCCACCAAGCACTGTCACTGTTTGGAAAAAAGGAATAATCGTAACCGGAGGCACATTCAAAAGAACACCCTGAGCTCCATCAGCACTTAGTGCATCCAGTGTACCTTTTAAAGCGGCAGTAAAAGTTGTTCCGTCTGTAATGGTTTGAGGATTAGTAGATACAAACGTTTCTCCTGCCGCTCCACCATTTGTTGCATAGCCTAACACGTCATTTGAGCCTGCCCATAAAGTAAAGAAAGTTCCGCCAGCTGAAACGGCATCACCCAATATTGAGGCGGTAGCTCCGGATTGAAAAGCTTCAAAAAATGGATTGGCAGCTCCATACCCTCCTACAGACAAATCGATCAACCGTGCGCTTGGTACACCAAAGTTATTTAGTCCTGAACCAGTCGCGGAAGATGTGGTCAGAGCACTGCCCGCCGTAACTTGAATTGCATCACTTACTTCAACACCGGGCTCTCCTGCTAGTGCTGCTAAAGCTGTTGGCAAATCAATAAACCTTCTTCCAAGAATGGTAGCGCCTGAAACCCCGCCAAAACCATTGCCTGAAGTAATGTCCGGATACACGAAACTGCCACCTCCTGCTTGAGCTAGTTGAGCAGCAAGGATACTTGGAAAAGAGTTTGCCTGCCCTTCCGGGAATAAAGCTCCATCAGCCAAACCTGCAGTTAAAGAATTCCCGACAGCAACATATTTGGTTAGGTCTAATTGACCGGAACTCGGTGGATCTACTTCATTATCAGTAATCCAATCGGAAACAATATCATCTTCAGTGCTACATGCTACAAATACAGCAGTAAGTACGAAGATCAAAGAATATCTGAATAGTTTATTCATAGTTGTAAGGTCAATCATTTTAGAATATTGTCAAGGTTTAGCTGAATGTAATAGAGTGATCCAATTCGAGGGTTAGCGAAAGATGTTGTGTATCTCTCATTTAAGATATTCGATCCTCCAATTTTTAACCTGGCATCCAGACTCGGAAGACTATAAGTAACCTGGGCATCCAATGTTGCAAAATCAGGTATCACACCGGACCCAATGGCTGACTGCCACAGATAAGCATCTTGCCATCTATACGTAATTCCGAAACCAATTCTATCCGTAAGTTTTCTATTACCAAAAGTGATGTTATACCTCCATTCCGGAGTATTGTATGAGACGTTGAAATTCCTTTGAACTATGCTACTAAGATCCTTCAATTCATTGTAGGAGGCATTTGCACCAATTCTATATCCACCAGTCAAGGTATATTCTGCTCCAAATCCATAACCAAAAGACTCTATGTCATCATCAATATTCGTATCATAGCCATAGTTTTGTAGCGCAATACCAGCTGCACCTCCAGTTACAAATACTTCTTTCTGCGCATCGCTATGTCCAGCAGTAACACCTACATCATATCCGGTAGGGATTGCAGCTGTTCCTGTTAAGACATTTGCACCATTAGCAATTGCAACAGCCTGAGTGACCTGAATTTCTGCTCCAAAATCCGTGTAAACATTACTGTAGTAGAAGGCATCAATCAAAAGTCTTCCATCCATTAACAGCCCTTTGTAGCCAACTTCCCAGGTACTCACTTTTTCTGTCTCAAATTTTTTGTAAGCATCTGTAGCAAGTACAAGATCATTTACGTCTCCGCTTGCCTGCGCTGCTTGAACACTTTGAATGGTATATACTGGATTCGTTTCGATGTTATATCTTCTTGTAATGATATCGTTCCTTCCAAGTAGTCGTCGGCTCACAACATCCAAGTCAATATACTGATCTTGGGTGGTTGGCATTCTAAAACCTCTCTGAAAGGATGCTCTCAAATTTTGATTATCAAGGAATTCCCAAACTCCGGAAACCCTGGGTGAAAAGAACCCATCAAAATTTTCATTCTTATCATACCGTACCGATCCCTGAAGTCTGACATTATCGATAATATCCCTGGAAACCTGAACATAGCCCCCAAATTCATTGAATGAGATCTCATCACCGTTATCATCAAGGGCGAATAAAGTTCCTTCTGAATTCAGCGCGTAGGTTCTAAAGTTTCCACCTATGATCACATCCGCAAAATCTATTTTGTCCGACAAATTGTAACTAGCCTCATAATGCCATAGCGCAGATTTATCTAAGAATTTCGCACCGCCTTCAGCTATCGAAACATCTCTAAACTCATCAACCGCATCATTGAAAGCCTGCGATCCAGCTGCCGGTTGGGCAGCATCTGCAACAGCACGAGCCGTTTGATGAAGAAGCGTATAATTTGTTGGATCGATAGTAGCATTTGTAGGATTAGCACCTGTGGTATTGCCTCCAGTTACATAATCCACCCAGGTGCCAAAGTAGGCTGGAAGGTAAAACCGCTGGTTTACCCTTGATGCGACAGTATTGGCTGCATAACTATCTCCGGCATCTTCTTGTGTGGTATAGGCTCTAATAAAAAAATTGGAACCCCTCAATTCAAGTTTACCTGTCCAAATAATGAAATTATCTAAAATGAATCGATCATTGGCTGTGTATACACTACTTCCTCGTCCCCAGTTCACTTGACCTAGTGCTTCAAGATTATCATTGATCCTGTAATGAAGTGCTCCACCAAGCTTTAAACTCTCAGTAGTGTTGTCAACAAAATCTTTCTCGGCATATCCAACAGGTGTGAACAAACCATTCGCCCCATTCGGAAGTAATGAACGAATGGCAGAAAGGCTTGCAGCTGTAGCAATTTCAGCAGGAGTGGCATCAGCGGCTTGTCCTGCACTAATCGTAATGTCGGCTATCCCGCCGATATCAATTGGGAAATCCCCGTAGACATTAACTCCATCGTATGCCCTGTTATTAGATCGATTACTGGCAAGGTTTCCTTCAACAGTAGCCCCGCTTTGATCTCGTGTATCGACCCCTATGAAATCCTGGGCATTTACCCAGGAAACGTTGATCTTATAAGCCCATTTATTGTTGACAGAATTGGCATACCGTAAACCAAGGTCCTTATAGAAAGCTGCTGAATGATCTTCTTCATCCAGGTGATTCACACCGAATTTTGTATAAACATCAAGCCCTTGATAATCAAATGGACTCTTGCTGTTCATCAACAGAATTCCCTGGATGGCATTTGGCCCATATAGCGCTGAAGCAGCTCCGGGAATCATTTCCACACTTTCCAAGTCCATTTCACTGATCCCCACTGCATTGCCTACCGGGAAATTCAAACCAGGTGCCTGATTGTCAATACCATCTATTAATTGTACAAATCGGTTGTTACCATTCGCACCAAATCCTCGTGCGTTCACGGATTTGAATGTAAGACTCTGTGTACTGAAATCAACTCCATTCATATTTTTAATCCCGGAATAAAAATCTGGTGATGGAGCCGTTTGAATGTCAAGGATATCCATCCGCTCGATACTTACGGGAGATTTAAGTGTACTTTCCTCTACTCTGGAAGCGGAAACCACTACCTCTTGTCCCAAAAGTGTCGATTCAGCTAGTTGCGCCTGGATTTGTGTAGTTCCAGAACTTACCTCTACTTCTTGTCGGTCATATCCGACATAAGAAATCACCAATGTAAAAGGTGGGCTCGATTGTATGGTCAAAGAGAAGTTTCCATCTACATCCGTAATCGTTCCCAATACAGTACCTTTCACCAGGATGTTTACACCAATCAATGGCTCACCTGAATCCGCATCGGTTACTGTACCGGTAACGGTCGTTTGAGCATTTGCTATCCCGCAAATCGCGATAAACATCAGCCCCAAAATTATTTTAGTAAAATTCCGATTCATAAGGTTAACGTTTGTTAGTAATCTTCAAGTTAATAATTATAAAATATCCTAAAAAGCTGTTTTACAGACTTTTTGACTCTGAAAAAATATTATGCATGCATAATATTAGCAATTTTCCGCTAAATGCTGAACTTAATTCCGCTAAAAGGAAGGATTGCCTTACGATTCGTTTTTTACATGTTCTACCAGCTTATCGCAAAGCGCGTCGATTTCCTGGTTCATGTACTCGTCACCTGTGGAGTTTAAAATGCTTTGACTAAGACCCCCGAGACAGTCGATATAAAATCTTTTCATTTCATCAACAGGCATGTCTTTTGTCCACAGATCGATCCTCATCGTATTCTTGTTTTGATGATCCCATAGAGAAAGACTCATCGATTTTGTTTCGGATAAGCCTTTAGAATCTTTTTCATCGGCATCCCATAGAATTCTTTCCGGGATTTGGTCATCATCCAATTCCACAACAAGTTTTATTTCTGATTTTTTCATGAATTATGGTAAGGAGTTTCTGAAATTGACATACCTCAAGGCTGAGTTTTCATCTATTGAGGTGTCACAATTTAGTTCGGTGGCTCTCGCGTTTATATCTTCTACCCTGTTCTCCGGGCTTGGATGCGTACTTAAGAATTCCGGTTGACGTTGTGCTTCATTGGCTAAAAGCTTTTGGAAAAAGGCGGCGGCTCCATTGCACGCATACTCAGTACTGGCCAGATATCTGACTGAGTAATCGTCCGCTTCTGCTTCTGCTTCACGGCTAAATGCTAAAATGGCTCCGGTTCCGGCTACCTGACCAACAATCTGTTCCAGACTGGAAGCATCTCCGCCTGAAATGATATTTAACAACAATGAAATTCCGTATTGTCGTTGCAACTGTTTTGAGCCATGTCTTTGATCGGAATGGGCAATTTCATGCCCTAGAACACCGGCCAGGTCATCCTCTTTGTCTA
>JANQEC010000276.1 GCA_028278585.1 Cyclobacteriaceae bacterium
TCAATTTGCTCAGTTTTAGAAGAAATTCTAAGGTCACCCAATTCCATTTGTAGTTTGGTGACTGATTTTTCAGATGTATCCTGATCTTTAATCAAAAGCTTGATTTCTGCCTCCAGCTTTTCCAGGTTCTTGGCCCTGCCAATTCGTTTCCCTTCAAAGAGTCCTACCGAGCCTCCGGATACACTGAACTGTCGTTTGGTTAGCTGTCCGGATTTATCAAGAAAAACGACATCCTCATCAGAGGATGGGAGTTCTGCTTCATAAATGAATACATTGGAAAGAAGGAACTGAATGAGGTTTTTAAATTTCGGATCGAACTCGACAAGCTGGGTGGCAGGTTTAGCACCCGGGAATGCTGAATTCGTAACGGAAAAAGATTTGAGCTGATCTAAAATGAAAAAGTTGGCTTTTCCTATGGAAGAATCATTTAAGATTTTAACGGCTGCCAATGCGTCATTGTATGAATCAACGACGTAGTAATTCATGTAGGGCTCAAGAAAGTTCTCGATAGCGACCCTGTAATCTTCCGGACATGAGAGGATGTCTGAGAGGAGCGGGGCGTTCTTAAACTTCGCTTGTTTCTTCAGGAATTTAATTGCTTCGGGGAACCCTTCCAGGTTATCCACGAGGGATTTGGTGAGGTTAAATTCATTTTGCTTGGCGTCCAGGTTCCTGTTGATCTTTGACAGCTCATCTTTAGCGGTGGTTATCTTCTCCTCCTGACCCTTGATTTTTTCTAGGAGCGCTTCTTCACTTTTTTTAAGCTTTTCAAATTCTGCTAACCTGGATTTCCGTTCCCTTTCAATCTCAGCCAGTTTTTTTTGAAACTCTTCAATATTCGCACTTTGACTGGACGAATCCTCACTTGTTTTGCTGAGTTCGCCCATCATCGATTTGAGCTGGATGTCCTTTATTTCAATTTCCTTCATGATCTGGAAATTGTGCTCCCGCTTCTCTGAAAAATATTGATTGAGCTGATCCAGCTTTTGTTGAGCTTCAGCAGTTAGTGCCTTTTGTTTTTCATAGTCATCCTGCAGGCTTTCAATGGTCTGCCTGGTAGACTGGAACTCCGTCTCCGCCTCCACCAGTTCCCGTTGAAGGCCTTCCAATGAAATGGATGTTCTTTCATTGCTTTGCTTGTCCGTTTCTATCTGCTCTTTAAGCGTCTCGATTTTGTCCTGAAGAAAATTTTGCCTCTCGTTCTTGATCTTCTTGTCACTCTCGTATTGACGGATCTTGGATACGTGTTCGTTCAGTGACTTCTGACGAGATGAAAGCAGTTTCTCTTTATTGATCAGGTCTGACTTGGCCTTTTCAATGGCGGATTCTTTCTCGTTTACAAGTGTGTTGAGCGCCAGCCTTTTATCACTTTCTTCCTGGATTTCTTTCTGAATGGCATCGTGCGTCTCCTGCTGGTTGGTCATCGCCTTTTTTGCCAATGCAATGCTGGAATTTTTGTACTCTTCCTTTACCTCGTAGTATTTTTTAGCCTGGTTGGCCTGCCGTTCCAGCGACCTGAGGTTTTTGTCTATTTCAAAAAGGAGATCTTCAACTCTATCAAGATCTGCATCCGTATCGTCAAGTTTTCTTAGCGTTTCCTTCTTACGGATCTTGAATTTGGAAATACCGGCAGCTTCTTCAAAGAGTAATCGCCTGGAGTTATCCTTGTCATTCAGTATGTCATCGACCATTTTCAATTCGATGATTGCGTAGCTATTCGATGCAATCCCCGTATCAAGGAACAGGTTGGTGATGTCTTTGAGCCTGCAGGTGACACCATTCAACATGTACTCGCTATCACCAGACCGATAGTATCTCCTTGTAATGGTGATCTGTGCGTATTCAGTAGGAAGCAGGTTTTTGGTATTGTTAAAGGTCAATGAGACCTCGGCCATCTGTGTTTGCTTCCTGTTTTTGGTGCCATTGAAAATCACGCTTTCCATTTTGTCGGAACGAAGAACACGTGTTTTTTGCTCACCCAATACCCAACGAATGGAGTCTACGACGTTGGATTTACCGCATCCATTTGGCCCAACAATTCCAGTGATCCCTTCATCAAAGTTGATTACAACTCTGTCAGCAAAACTCTTAAAGCCCTTAAGTTCTAACTTGGTTAACTGCATTAAATTGACAGTGAAAAACGGTAAATAAGCAGTTGACAAAAATAAGCGGATTCGACCGGATGAAGGATGGATTTAAAGGATTAATTCGATGGGTTCTTTAAATGATCTCACATTTCTACGGTATTGGACTCATGTCGGTAATTAATCGTTGCCTGGCTGATGGATATCCACGATGGCGTTGAATGTTTCATTGTTTAAAATGTTGCAGGGTGTTAATGTTTCGATCACCTAATCGTGATCAACAACCAAACTTGCACGGAAGTAACTTCCGCGATGGAGGGCGCTAAATAAAACTTAAAGCAAAAGCAGCTCCCTAATCAAATTGACAAAATTTTCATTTCCGTAAGTAAAAAAGGAAATTATCCCAAGTGATACGGGTAGTCCAATTTCAAGAAGGACAATGCGCGAAATAGCAAAAACCCCATACATCTCAATATGCCTGGACTTATCCACAGATGAAATTGTCGTCCGCTTTTGCTTATGGTTTAAGACAGAAGAAACAATTCTAGTCCATTCGTTGTCATAGCCACTTACATCTTTGATGTAATTACCGTCTAAATTTTGAAAGATTGGCAAGATACTTTCGAAGATTTCTATATCATCATCACCTTTTGAAAACGCCGCTTCTTTTATTCCGGATCGAAGGCGTAATATATCTTCGGTAGATACATTTTCTCCATAAATTTCATTCATAAACTTATCAAGCCAATTCTTGAATTTCTCATCAAGATCGTTAAGCGTTTCAATGATCTCTTCCGATTTGACCATGAACGATGCTGATTCTTTGTTTAAGAAATCATCAAACACATGAACACAGAATGATATCAACAAGTAAATAGTTGTAAGTAGCAATATGAGAGGGATAACATAAGCCTCAAACTGGATGCTAATTGCAGGGTTTGGTATCTCTTCTATTTTGACATTAAATACTTTCACCGCAATCAACGAAGCTGAGGCTCCAATAAGAGATCTTCTGAAGCGTCGGGTAGATATTGAAAGTGGATCGTAAGCCATGTCAGGTAGGGGTACAGATCAAAGTTAATGGTTTTACCACTACCCTGCCTGGCTCGGAACTTAGTTCCGTGGCCAACCACTACCAACTACCAAACTTGGACGGAAGTAACTTCCGCGCTAGAGTGTTGCACGGCGTAAGTGTGCGATGCTTCAAAAGTCAATTCTGCCTTGTTTTCAAAATAGTTTGAGATTACATTGTCTACTACATTCAAACTAGTTGATCAATGGAAGATGCAATATTCTATGACAGGTTACAATTCGCCTTCACCATAACCTTTCATTACCTGTTTCCACAACTTACAATGGGGCTTTCGTTCCTGATCGTACTACTAAAATCCATTGCAATAGTTAAGAAAAGTGAAATTCATAACCTGGCAGCAAGATTTTGGATCAAAATATTTGCTATCAATTTTGTGATGGGAATAGTAACTGGTATTCCAATGGAGTTTCAGTTTGGTACCAATTGGGCAAAGTTCTCAGAGCTTACCGGAAGCATCGTTGGTCAGACGTTGGCGATGGAGGGCATATTTTCCTTTTTTCTTGAAAGCGCTTTTATTGGAATAATGCTTTTTGGTGAGAAAAAAATGCGGCCAAAAATCCATTTACTGTCCTGCTTTTTGGTGTTCGTCGGTTCCTGGCTAAGTGGTTTTTTTATCTTAGTCACTCATGCCTGGATGCAGCATCCGGTAGGGCATGAAGTTGGTGAAAACGGGGAGTTTATTCTTACCAGTTTTTCAGCCTTGTTTGCTAACCCCTGGTTATTTTGGGAGTATCTGCATACCATGATAGCGGCGGTCGTTACTGCTTCTTTTGTTGTAGCAGGCATTGGTGCTTTTTACTTGTTATCAGGCGTAAAACATGAATTTGGGAAGCTGTTTTTGAAGGTCGGAGTTATAGCAGGCTTCATATCTTCCTTTTTGGTTGCGTTTCCTACCGGTGACCAGCAGGCGAAAAATGTCGCAGAAATGCAGCCTGCAACACTTGCGGCAATGGAGGGCCTTTTCGAAACGCAGGAAGGGGCAGGAATCGTACTAATCGGTCAACCAAACATGGAGCAGAAACGAATCGATAACCCGATCCATGTTCCTTATATCCTTAGCCTGATTACCTATAAGAGGTTTGATGCAGAAGTAAAAGGAATGAATGAATATCCCGAGAGTGAATTACCTACCAATATTCCGTTGCTGTATTACTCATTTCATATAATGGTCGGTTTAGGGACCCTCTTTATTGCCTTAATGCTCCTGGCGCTGGTTCAGCTGTACAGGAAAAAGCTATTTGATCAGAAGTGGTTATTATGGGCGTTGATGGCGGCGATTCCTTTCCCGTATATCGCAACCACCGCTGGCTGGATGACAGCCGAACTTGGCAGGCAACCATGGCTTGTTTATAAACTCTTAAGAACTGTTGACGGAGCTTCTCCAAGTGTCTCTGCGGGAAATACACTTTTCACATTAATGGGTTTTGTCGGGCTGTATTTTTTGCTGGGTACTTTATTCCTCTTTCTGGTGGGGCGAATTATAAAAGAAGGTCCCGAGGAAAAAATGGTTGCTGAATCTTAACTAATTATCCTATGGAAGTAACATGGCTTTGTATAATGGCATTCATGTTTATTATGTATGCAATCCTCGATGGCTTTGATTTTGGAGCGGGGATGATCCATTTGTTTCTAGCAAAAAATGAAAAGGAGAGTATGCTTATAAAAAGAAGCATTGGTCCTTTTTGGGATGGAAATGAAGTTTGGCTCGTGGCCTCAGGCGGGTTGCTATTTATGGCCTTTCCCAAGCTGTATGCATCATTTTTTAGTGGATTCTACCTGCCACTCATCTTTGTCCTGTGGCTGATTATGGGTAGAGGGATAAGCCTGGAGCTACGCAATCAATTAGACAATAAGGTCTGGAAAGCGCTCTGGGATAAAATGTTTGGTATTTCCAGCCTTCTTTTAGCCCTGATTTTTGGCATTGCTTTTGGAAATATCTTAAGAGGAGTCAACCTGGGTGGCGTTGAAAACGGTATATCTGCTTACGAATCACATTTTTTCTTTTCTCCACTCTGGACGGATCTGGCCCATTCAGAAAATCCGGGAGTTATAGACTGGTTCAGCCTGTTTATTGGCATTGTCGCAGTACTGGCGCTAATTATTCATGGTGGCAACTGGGTAATTCTGAAAATAGAAAGCCCGTTCAAAAAGAACGTAAGCCGATTCATTTTTAAAATTACCATTGCCATTTTCTTATTGCTGATCGCCTCTTTCTTTATCCTGCCCATGGTCAGGCCTGCCATCTATGGTAACTTTTTTGATAATAAAGCACTACTTCTCATACCGTTTTTGAGCGTCTCTGCGCTTCTTCTCAGCGCCATTTTTCAGAAGATTGGAAAAGAGCTGGCAGCATTTATATCCAGCAGTTTATTTATCGCAGGTATGTTTGTTTCCGCGGTTATCAGTATTTATCCGGCTGTACTACCAAGTACCAATGATGTAAATCCTGACCTGACGATTTTTAATACTTCGGCAAGCAATTACGGACTCAATATTGGATTGACATGGTGGATAGCAGGAATCTTGCTGATCAGCGGTTACACATTTATGGTGCACTGGATGTATCGGGGTAAGATAGCTGATGATGTCAATATCTATAAGCAATACCATTAGGGTTGGAAGTTGTGGGATTAACAGCTCGCGCAGGTTCCGCGCCAGTGATGCAGTCACGTCAATTTATGGGCGGAGTGAGGGGGACGCCCAGTCCATTCTTTTGAACACTCCTCTGGCGCGGAAGTTACTTCCATGACAACTACCTATTCACTAATAATCGATTGCATTACTATACTTCCGGTGGTCCTCTGCAGAGGTTGATTTGAAGATGAGTTGATTAGTTAATTGGGGGATGGGTTGATATATAGCCGTCATTCCCTTGCGAAATGAGGTACGAATGAGGCTTGGGAATCCCTGTTTAGTAGAAGAACGACAAATACCGGAATCTCAATATCCTGAGATGATGATCATGGAGATTTCCAAGTCGCCCATGCTGCGCAAGGGCAGGGAAATGACGCCGGGTTATTTGATGATGAGTACCCATTGCAATACAAACTGGCTTTATTGGGATTGGTTTGTCCTCAAGCCGGACAGGCTCTTACTTTTTCAGCGGTCCGCCGCCGCGGTGCCAAAAAGTAAGCAAAAGGCTAGAAAATTTAATGCTTCGGCCCGCATGGCCAACGCATGGCCCGCTAAATTTTCAGGCCTGCCCGCCTGCTCGTAGAGAGTTCACTGTTCAAAAGTTTGTTCTCGATTTTAGTGGATTGGGAGGGGAAGTAGCAAACGCCCTATCGAGGAAATACGAAATGATATTTAATAAACCCAACCACTAATCATTCACAATACTTCTTGCGGCAGTATAGCCATGGTAGAAGGTCGAATTTGAGCGCTTGAATCGCTTCATTACACGGTCCAGTTTTTCCAGCGCGTTGGAACCTTCCCTTATTAAATCAGTAATGCTTTGAGTGGCTATGCGTGAAGCTATCTGATAGGAACGTGGCTTGTTTCGCTTGTCCTGAAATGAACCAAAGGTGAGCTTGACATCATCAATTTGATCCTGGGTCAGGCCATAATCCGCCATGTCTCCTACATGTTCTTCCAGCAGATCGATGATGTTTTTGGTTTTCGTTTCAAAGTCTTCATGGGGTAAACGCAAATATTCTGATTTGGAGTTGCCTACCCTGGTTATGAGCTCCACATTTTCGGTATCATCTGCGTAAGCTTCCAGTACATCATCCATAATGTCCATCTTCTCAGCCACCCGTACCTTCAGCTCGTGCAACGATGCCCCTATGAACACCCTGGCGGCATGCTGATCCGTAGCAGCCAGACGTATCCCTTCGATGGCCTGGGAGAGTTGATTCTTGTAAGCAGGAATGATGGGGATGGCACTCCAGACCTGACTATTGGAATCCAGATAGAGGTTGGTTGAATGCATCATTTCCAGTTGATTGATTTGTCGCTGATTCATAGTTGTTATGTATTAATTGTAAAAGATGTAATCGATGGTCCATTTACTGCGGTGAGATACCCATTGGACGATAGCCATGTATATAAAGGTGTACATGCAGCAAATTGGTTGAAGCTTGCAGTCGAAAGACAGATGTTTGAGTAGCTGTAAATGGCCTTCGCAAGACTGTTAGAGGTCTTTGTATCGTTGTAAGAAGTCTTTGCATAGCTGTAAGAGGTCCTTGCATGACTGTAAATGGTCTTTGCACAGCTGTGAGAGGTCTTTGCATGACTGTAAATGGTCTTTGCACAACTGTGAGAGGTCTTTGTATGACTGTAAATGGTCTTTGCATGGCTGCGAGAGGTCTTTGTATCGTTGTAAGAAGCCTTTGCATGGCTGTGAGAGGTCTTTGCATAGCTGTAAGTGATCTCCTGCTTCTTACCACCACCACCTTGCGGTGATTCAATTTCCTGCGTTTCCATTTTTCTCATACTTAATAAAAAAGTTTCTGTGTAAGCGTAAATAAATGGGGTAGGTCACCTCATGTCTATGCGAGATTCTCCAATGTCTATGCTAAAACTGTCATTGTTGGTGTAGCTCTCAAAAAATGGCAAAGGCGTAGTGAAGGGGGTGAAGAATAGGAGAGAAGGAGCCTGCCTTTGGCGGGCTAAAAGTATTAAATGTGCACGACTCAAATTTCATTTTACAAATAATGGATTGGACAGTTTTTCCATTATGTTCTAATTAATCTTCTGATTGTCATACAGTTAAGTAAAAAATACCTGAAAATGGGTATTGAAGATTAACTTATTTATTACTCTCTTTCCCTAAAAAATAGACCTCGATGGGAAAAAAGCCAAAAAAAGAGAAAGACAAGAGTAAGAATCCAAAGACTGATAGCCGTTCAAAGAAACCACCAAAAAGTCCAAAAAGAAAAGTTAAAAAACCAAAGCCTTAACCTACGTGGTCATGAGAAGTATGAATAAATTACATGCTATAATTCTTCTAGTCCTTTCATTTGTACTTATTGGCTGCAGTAGTGATGATAAGTTAGAAAGTACTACAACGCCAGATGAAATTGCAGTCACTTCAAATCAAACTTTATTTGGAATACCAATCGTAAGAACTAAACTGAGACAATGCATTGCATTCGATTTCAAAGGAAACCTAAAAAGTTCAAAGACTTATTTAGATGTAACGAATATTAGTCAAGAAGATATCCAAACAATAGGGTTTGTAGTCACTTTATCAAGATCGAAATCGGTCGCTGCTAACAATATTGAGTATTCAAGATACCTTGAATTTGAATCACTACAGATTGATTCGACCGAAAGTGTACTTATAAATGAAGGTTCTGAATTAGTACTTGTGGAAGACTTGGTTGATATAGGAGTTATAATCCTAAATTCTGGTGAGGGAGGTTGGAATAATACCTACACAGGAAGCTTTTCAGCATCGACTCGAAATGAAGATGGTTTTGTTTTTAGTGGAATAGCTAATGGCTATATCACCATTGATAACAGGGTTTTACTAAGGACTAGTAACGAAATCTCGTTTACCGAGATAGGCGGAGTTGTACGAGAAGATAGCATAATCATCGCTAAAGGTGAGATTCACGAAAATAATTCATCTGTTAATATTCAAAGCACCACAGTTCTGGAGGCTGAAGACCCATTGGAAATTGGCTTTTTGGTATTGGATAATAACTCCGATGACATTGATTCTATTAGATTCAAATTAATCCCGAACAAATGAAGAGAAAAAGTTTAAAATTTTTTGTATCAACTGTTCTGATGGTTTCAATATCATGTGGATATGCCCAAGATGTTATATACAACGGGAAATTTGACTTGAGTGGGAAAAACTATACTATTGAGCTAAGGAAGATCAATACTAATAATTATGAGATAATTGTAGAAGATAAGATCAGTACTCCAAATAAGAGTGGATCTTTCACAACCACACTTGATGTTCTAAATCTTTTTTCTAATGATTTTGTCAACACCTTCAATACAAAAATAGCCCCAGTACCATTGATTGGTGCCGCATTAACCAATCTTCAAAGTAAATCTAGTGAATTGTTCTTTTCTATGCAGGTGGTCGCTAGGATGATGGAGGATGTCACTTTGGATCCGGTTGCCGGTAAAATTAATGTTAAAGATCGCATTTCAGTTGATTACTATTATTTTGACAAGGCTGATAAGAAATCTAAATTCGAAACATCTAGTAATAAATTCATCAAGATCAAATCAGTCCAAATTCAATTCGAAAATTCCTTTATCGAAAATGTAAAGGTTTTAGCTGAGTTTGAACAAGATTTTGAAATAGAGAGATATGAAAATGTTAAAATAAAAATTGAAAAAGGTGAGGAACTAAAGTTCGAAAACTTTTATCCTATTGGATTTTCTAGTAAATCGAACTACAGCAATTTGGATTATTACTTAAAGGAGAAGAATACTCAACTTGACATTTACTTTAAGCTTGACAAATTGATTTCGTATAATCAAAATCATCGTCTTAGGACTAGAGACTATAGTCCAAGAGACGAGGTAATTGTAATAATCCCTCCAGTTAAAGATTATGAACTCAAGAAAGAGACTTCAAGTAAGGTGCTTGATGTAGTTGTTTATAGTGATTTTGTAGGACTAAAAGCGGATAAGCCAAATGGACTCATCCAAATGGAAGTTTCAAAAGAAATACCTATCCATAGTCGGCGATATCCATTTATCAATACACGTAGCCTTAATTGGGGATTCTTGAATTACTCCAAGATAGGATTTACTATCGTGAATATTCAAGAGGACAAAAGAAGATATGAAGTCCCATCCTTAAACGAAGTGATAAATAATGAATTAGTTAGAACCCGCTTTATAAGTACAAAAGACCTTAAGAACTTTAATAGTCTTTCAATCGGAGGAGATTTGAATCTATTCTTATTAGATATTCCTGATGCAAAATCGACGATATTTATAGATGGTGGTTTCAGGTTTAATGTAGTAGCGCTGAGTGATTCCTTGGATATATTAAATACTGCTGGAGAAATTGCAAAATCTGGTGTAATTCATGAATCAGAAGTTTCAGTTTGGGAATACTACCCAGAAATCAAATTGCAATTCTTCCCTGAAGAAAGGTTTGGAATTAACTTTATTTATCGACAACATTATTTGAGGCTTAACAAAGAATCCGGTGACTTGAACATGGATATTATTCAAGTGGCTGAAAGAGATAATTTTACGAATACAGGCATAAGGAAGGAGAGTAACTGGATGAGGTCATTCGAAATAAATGCTAACTTGGAGCTAAGCAGCAATAGTGTGTTCTTCCTACGGTTTAGGACAAATTCTTTGGTTGGTAATTCAAATGAAGAGTTCAATCAATGGCAATTGGGTTATTCATTTGATTTATTGAAAACCACAAAGACTAAGTAGACCTAGCTGTATTACAGTTGATTATTATGTAATGAGCTCAGTTGGTGGCTGGCTCAAGAGGGAGTCAGATATATAGAGATCGATAAGGGGGAATAGCAAACCTGTGTGATTTAGTGTGATGTTTGATTCACTCAGGTTCTTTATTAGTGATCTCAATTATTCTTCTTATTATATTGTCGAATTCTCCATTTGAATAGTCAGCAACTACCATTTGTCTACTTTGATCGTTGGATATATAGGCGGAAATGGTCCTTTTGTCCTTACTCGCATCCGATGTGATTTTTAAGTCAATTAAAAAGTCACCCGAAGATTGAACAACATCCTTGTCTTTAGTGACATAATATGAGGGACTAACTTCTAATCGCAAGGATTTCTGAAATTTTTCCAAAATCAATCCTTCGAAACCTAGAACATCTCTCGTTGGATCGATAACGTCTACTAAGATATTTCGACGAAATTTTTTAGACTTTTCGTAATATTTGACCTCATCAACATAATTACTTATCCAACTTCTTATTTTACTTAGCTCATTCATTTTCAAAAGAAAGGACTTTGAATAACTTAATGAATTATGATCGATAGTCATTGATAGCTTATAAGAATTTGAGCCTAGTTGATCTAGTGATCCGGATAGGATTATTTCTGAACCATATGAATCTAATAGTCTTTTTACCATTTTTTGTTGACCAGCCAAACGCCACATTTCATACGATATTTTATGCTTTATACCTAATTCATGCAAAAGAGCACTTTCAATGAATCTTGCATATTTTTGAACCTCTTCGGTATTACCGGATGATTCAATACTCACCATCAAAATCGAATTCGAAGGAATTGGTTTCGAATTACTAGAAGCGAAGAGCAGAAACGTACTACTAAGTATTATGACTATTCCGAGTCGCAATTTTTATTTTTTATATTTTGAATAACGTTATCAATTTTAGAGATTAAAATTAGGCCAGGAACAAGATCAGCGTTCTTATGGGTATTGGAAATCTTCTTCTTCCAACCTTCAAGCATAGTCACGATTCGCCTATCATTACAAGTTGAGGTCAGATCAAAAACCTCTAAATAATTCTCTATTCCAGCTAAATTTTGACCCCCGATTGGAACATCCCTGATGACTGTAGCAAAGAATGAATTTGCAAAATCATCAATATCGTTGGTGACGTTATAATGTCCAGAAGCTCGATTTCCTATTATTCTGATAGCATTTGCTATCATTTTACCATCTTCCACCTTACTCAATTCGAGCTTGTTAAGAAACAAGGGAACTATCTTAGCTTCATAATTAGATAAAAGTACTAGTGAGTTGAGTTTCATTTCCACAGAAGCTGAATCTGAACTTAGCTCCTTAAAGAGGCTTATGACTTCTTTATTCAGGAGTAGTTCGTTTTCTTTTTCTCGTACAGATAGATACTCATAAAGTGGAATTATCACACCAGAGACACCTCCAGCAATACCAACAATAGTTAACAATACCCCTGACCAATTAGTTAAAAACGATCTTAATTGATATACCCATGTTCCTTCAATTTTCCTTTCTTTTCTTGCTTGCTCCCTTTTATTCTTGAGGTCCCATTTAAGAAGGGAAGTCTCAATTTTAATTTTTTCATTTTCTACCGCATCAGACACCGGCACTTAGTTTTTATTAATCTCAAAATTGTTTACTAAAATTAATCTCTATTAAAGTAAAAAGGAATTTCGGTATTGAAAATGTGTAACTCAATTACAATCAATCATTGAGCAAACCTTCTTTCTGTGGAACCTATCCCTTTCCGAAAGTTGTTGAGATTCCATGCCAGGCTTGGAACTTAATTCCGTGACCAACTACCAAACTTGCACGGAAGTAACTTCCACGCTAGCGTTGGGTTTGTACACCTTAAGGATGGACTTTCCCCAATGAAGCCCGCCTTCGGACGGGTAAATATGCGTTTGTACACCCTAAGTATGCGTTTTCCCCATTGGAGTGTCCATTTTCCCATGTGAAGTATCCATTTTTCCACCTTAAATGTTGTGATATTACTGAATAATCACCTTCCTCATGGATCTAGCACCTGTTTTGGTTACGATTTCAAATAGGTATATCCCCCTGGACAAGCGGCCTGTGTTTATTTCCCGTCCGTTTTCCGAGTACAAATAGACTCCGGTCATCGTATAGATGTTTACTTGTTTTAATTCTTGTCCTGAACCTGGATCAATATAGACCTTATCCCTTGCCGGGTTGGGGTAGAGGGTGAAATCGCTCAACTCATTATTACTTCCTGCGGCTAGTACCTGACCTTCTTCCATGATGGATTTGAATCCTGTCCACCCTTCATTTAAATAATCATCTCTGGTACCCACCGGCACTACCAGGTTTACCTGGCTGCGATCTGCAAATGCATCCTCGTGAAGCACCAGAGGGTGGGTGTCCTCTATTTTTACCGTGTCAAGGTCGGGATTGTCGCTAAAGGCATTGGCGCCAATAGCGGTGACCGTATAGGTGATTCCCTCATAGGTAACCGTTTCAGGTATTGTTATGGTTTTAGGTGCATCCGATGATCTGCCCATTACCGCCACTGTATAGGGATCTATGGACGTAATTTCATACTCCATGCCCGATACGACGAATACATCTCCTATTTGAGCAGCATAAGCCTCCACACTCACTGTAGCCGTTGCCGTATGCTGATTTCCACTGTTATCGGTAACAGTCATGCTCACAGTATTGTCACCTAAGTTAGTCATATCAAAACTTGAGGGACTGACCGTAACAGTCTTTATACCGCAATTGTCCAAGCTCCCATTGTTGATATCACTTGCTTGAATACTGGCATTGCCACTGGCATCCAACTTTACCCTATAGTCATCGGCAACAGCTATAGGAGCTATATCGTCAACTATGGTCACCACAGCGGTCGCCGTGGCC
>JANQEC010000297.1 GCA_028278585.1 Cyclobacteriaceae bacterium
GAAGTTTTATTTATGATAATTCACAGAATGAACAACAGTCTACCACCACCAGTTGCTCGGTATCTAGTACGACCGTTAGTGAGGTTTGCTTCGAAATAGGGGCTGACACAAGAACAATTTCCTCTAATCAATTTCCTAGCCATGATGTGGGTACCTTTCCAAACGCCGATCCAACTGCGATTAACGTTACGCGCGTGCTTGATCTTAGCCCTGAACTGGCTGGAAGTATAACCTATGTATTTGATGAAACCGGAGGTCCAACTCCATCGAATGATAATTTCTGGCAATTTGGTATTGCTACAAATGGTGTCGAATTCCATCCCATGGGATTAAAACCCTGGACCAATCCGGATGATGGAGAAGAAAATTGGGAATGGCAGGAAAAAGTTGCTTTTGAAGGCGAAACCGGCCTTGATGAATATGGAGCTCATGTAACTTCAGCGGGAAATTATCATTATCACGGTGAGATTACAGGTTTAGCAGCAGGTGAGGATGGAAGCAGGCATTCACTTTTGTATGGTTTTGCAGGAGATGGCTTCCCAATCTATTACAAGTACGGATATACAGATCCGGAAGATCCAACAAGTACAATTAAAGAGCTTCTTTCCAGCCATAGGCTGAAGTCAGGATCAAGAACAGGAACAGGAACAGCTGGAAAAGATTATCCGGATGGAACTCATGATGGTACTTATATCCAGGATTACGAATATGTGGAAGGATTGGGCGACCTGGATGAGTGTAACGGAAGATCAGGAATAACACCGGAGTACCCGGGTGGCACCTACTACTACGTGATCACGGCTGATTTTCCGGTGACGCCAAACTGTTTTCTGGGTACGCCGGATGACGATTGGAAAATAGGAAAGTAGATAATCAAAAAACATTTATTGAATTAACCAGGCAGCAGGCAATTAAGCCTGCTGTTTCTGTTCTAAGCGTATTTTTTCCAAGCGAAACAGGATCAAAACCATTTTTCATGGCTATGTCCAACTCCTTTTTACTAAAATCTCCCTCAGGTCCGATCAGCAGGCAGCTCTTCTTACCAGGGTCAATTGTGTTTCCAAGGTAAGGATGTGATGGGTCTACGTGAGCAATGAACTTCTTATCAGCATTTGCTTGATCAATGAAAAGTTCAAGATCGACCATTTCATTGATTTTTAACTTAAAGGAACTACCTGACTGCTTCATGGCACTTATGGCCTTCTTTTCCAATCGGTCTTGTCTTAAATGTTTTCTTTCAGAATGCTGAGTTCGGATGAAGGTCAATTCATCCACCCCAATCTCGCCAAGTTTTTCTACCAACCATTCCATTCGGTCGGCATTCTTTGTAGGAGCAATTGCAAGGTGTGTATTGAAATTCTTACCAGGTTCAATTTCAGACCTGATAATGTCGAATGAACAGGATTTCTTGGAAACCTGGCTTAGAATGGCATGATGTTTCCCTCCGTTTCCATCAATTATTAAGATTTCATCCCCGGATTTATGCCTCAAAACCTGAGCGCAATGCTTAGATTCTTCTTCTGATAGCGTTCTAACACCTTCACTTATTCCTTTTTCGTAAAAAATTGCCATTTAGATTAATAAAATACCCTTGTTAATAAATTTTTTTGCATTTATTGTAAATAATAGATAAAAAACGAACCTAATAAATGATTATTTGCACAAATCATCTATTTTTGAGATCAAAATACACCTTGAATATTAAAACCATGGCTCATTTACGATTTAACGCGCTCAATTTAGTTCAAAACCGAAAGAAGGTGGACATACAAGCTCCTTCGAAACGAATTTCCGAGTACTTCGGAGAAATGGCA
The DNA here is from genome assembly GCA_028278585.1 of Cyclobacteriaceae bacterium. Lineage (GTDB taxonomy): Bacteria > Bacteroidota > Bacteroidia > Cytophagales > Cyclobacteriaceae > Ekhidna. Next base: position 1,815 of record JANQEC010000297.1, read on the forward strand.
TTTGGCCAACAACAAATGAAATCTACGTTATCGCCTGAAGTATATAAGCGGATAGCAGATGCGATAAAAAACAGGAAGAAAATAGACCTTGATACTGCAGATGCAGTAGCTGCTGCAGTAAAAAACTGGGCATTGGAAAGAGGTGTAACTCATTACACACATTGGTTCCAACCATTGACTGGTGCAACTGCAGAGAAGCACGATTCATTTTTTGATCCACACAAAGGATTGGAAAATTTCAGGGCGGAAGCTTTAGTACAGCAAGAGCCGGATGCATCATCGTTTCCCAATGGAGGGATCAGAAGTACATTCGAAGCGAGAGGATACACTGCTTGGGATCCTGGTTCTCCAATTTTTATCTATGGTAAGACCTTGTGCATTCCAACGGTTTTTGTGGCCTTTACTGGCGAAGCACTTGATTACAAAGCGCCTCTTTTAAAAGCTTTGGATGCGGTGGATAAAGCAGCTGTGAAAGTGTGTAAGTTATTTGATCGTAACGTTAGTAAAGTAAATGCTTCATTGGGTTGGGAGCAGGAGTATTTCTTAGTTGATAAGGCACTCTATGCAGCCAGGCCTGACTTGGTTATGGGTGGAAGAACGGTATTCGGTCACAACCCGGCAAGAGGTCAGCAGTTGGATGATCATTATTTTGGCTCTATTCCAACTCGTATTTATGATTACATGAAAGAATATGAGATAGAGGCGCATAAGCTAGGAATTCCCTTGATGACGAGACATAACGAGGTTGCTCCTGGACAATACGAGGCAGCGCCAATGTATGGTCCTGTGAATGAATCTACAGATCAAAATCAGTTGCTTAAGGATGTGATGGATAAAGTGGCGAATAAACACGGTCTGAAAGTATTGTTCCATGAAAAACCTTTCGCAGGTCTCAATGGAAGCGGCAAGCATAACAATTGGTCTTTGGTTACTGATACCGGGGTTAATTTATTCCAACCTAGTAGTAGTGCCAGAGACAACCTGCTGTTTCTGACCTTTTTTATTACGACCATCAAAGCGGTGTATGAGCATGCAGACATGCTAAGGGCGAGCATTGCTTCCGCCGGAAATGATCATCGATTAGGGGCGAATGAAGCGCCTCCGGCTATTATTTCTGTGTTTATTGGATCAACGCTTTCTGAGGTTTTAGACAAACTGGAAAAGTCTGGTGATGTTATGGTTGAAAAAGGTGATAACCTATACATGAAGTTAGGTATTGATCAGATTCCTGAGATCATCCTGGACAACACTGACAGAAATAGAACTTCGCCTTTTGCCTTTACCGGAAATAAATTTGAGTTCAGAGCGGTGGGTTCCGACACGAATGTTTCGTTCCCCATGACTGTTTTGAATCTAATCGTTGCAGAACAATTGACCGACTTCCATAGGAAAGTCACGAAGCTGATAGATGAAGGAAAAGACCGAAGACTAGCCATCATAGATGTGTTAAGAGATTATGTCAAAACCTCCAAAAAAGTACGATTCGAAGGAGATGGTTATTCAGAAGACTGGGTGAAAGAAGCAGAGAAAAGAGGACTTTCAAATGTTAAGAACACACCAAGGGCACTTGATTTTTCTGTAAGTGAGAAGGCAGTGAAGCTATATGAGAAACACAAAGTGCTCACCAAAATCGAAATTGATGCCAGACATGAGATCAAACTGGAGAACTATATTATGAAGGTTCAGATTGAATCTAGAGTGATGGCCGATTTATCACTCAACCACATTATTCCAACAGCGACAAAGTATCAAACCGAATTGATAAAAAATGCCAAGGGACTTGTTGAGTTGGGAATTGATGCTGGGGAAATCAAGAAAACAATCGAAGAAGTATCTGGACATATTAATACCGTCCGAAAATTATCCCATGAAATGACAGAGGAAAGGAAACGCATTAATAAAATTGAAGATACCAGAGACAGAGCTATTGAGTATTGCGACAACATCAGGAACAAGTACTTTGATGATTTGCGCTATGCAGTTGACAAGCTCGAATTATTGGTTGACGATGAAGACTGGCCCTTGGTGAAGTATCGAGAATTGTTGTTTTTGAGGTAAAGAAAATGAAAAACAAAAAGTCATTCTGAACTTGTTTCAGAATCTTCGATCTCCTTATGAAGATTCCGAAATAAATTCGGAATGACTTTCTTATTGAAATCCGTTATTCGTATTTCAGATTCTGAGACGGATTGCTTGTTGATGCTTTGTACGCATGATATCCTGTTGTCAGAATTACTAACATAACTACCACTACAAATACAAGTACAAAGACAAAGAATCCGATGGTAATGTGATATTCAAAATTGTCTAACCATCGTGTCATTAATTTATAACTGATCCAAAAGGCTGGAAGAGCTCCGACTAACACTAACCAAATAAAATCCCGGACAAGTAATCGTACCAATCCATTTACGCTTGCCCCCAATACTTTCCTAATACTGATTTCCTTGGTTCGCTGTTCTGCAGTAAAGGATGCCAGCCCTAGTAGTCCTAATCCTGAAATAATGATCATCATGAGTGAAAAGCCAAGGAAAAGCTGGCCTCTCAGTTGATCATCCTCATACTGGTCGATGAAATTTTGATCCAATAGTGTGTATTCCAGCGGGATGTTCGGAAAAAGTTCTTCCCACGAGGCTTTAATGTGCGCTATTCCTTGCTCAAAATCCCCATCTA
>JANQEC010000073.1 GCA_028278585.1 Cyclobacteriaceae bacterium
TATAGGAGAGTGCCATGCCTCCACTGAGGAAGGGCGCCAGGTCGGGCATATCAAAAACATAGATGTAAAGAGGCTGTGCCAGAGAATAGTCAATCATAAATAGGACGAGGAAAATCAGGGTTTCACCCTTCCAGGATATGATTTGATCTTTCAGTATTTTAAGCAGCTTTTTTTGATCCATTATTAAATTTTTTGTTGAGAATTGATTTGTATTTCTTTAGCTCATTTCGTCTTGATTTCAGGCTATTGAGCTTCGCTTTCAGCTTGTCGATCTTTGCAAAGACCTGATCTGAAATGTTTGCTTTTTCAGCGTCCACAAATTCTGGGAATCGCTCCTTGATGTCTTTAATCTGAACCTCATCCTCTTTGCGGTTCAGCTGGATTTCTTGCAATTTTTGGTGAGCTTCTGAGTTGACGCCCAGCCTGTACATATCGAACTCCATGATTGCTTGCTTGACTGTGAAATCGAGCGGTATTCCCTGCTTCTTCCACCCTTTGGATTTCCTGTCCCAGCATTCCATCATTTGATCGCTGGTGGTCTGATTTGTCTTTCGATCCTTCATTCATTAAAGAGTTTAAAAGTTCTGAGCACAATTGAAGTGCCGTCAATGAAGTAAGATAACGATGGTAATTATACAAATGTTACATAACTAATGTAATGTAACTATAATTACTATACAAAAACCAATGAAGCTGATAAGAAACTTCCCCGAATTAGTAAGGAATGATCTTAGGAGTCATTTCTTCTAAGTGGCATGGCGATTGCTTTAATTATGAAAATTGTGTTGACTTATACTGTGAGATACAGTATATCATTATCCATAATTATTGATTTGATATAATGGTCAGAAGATTTTGGATTGTAATGTAACTTGAAGATATTGTGTTACATTTGGCATTTTAAGCTTAAGAAATGGCACCCAAAAAGGATAACGTACAGGTAGAGAAGAAGGAGAATGGTTTGTCCCATGAAAAGGAAATTATAGACTCATGGAAGACCAGGTGCAATGTAATGAAGCGATCACTTCTTAAGAAGTTCCCACATCAATCTGAGGAGATTGAAAAGGTTTTCAATGATCTTAAAGAGTTTGAACTGGAAGCTGCCGGTGAGGTTATGATGAAGAAGTATGCTCTTGAGAAGAACGCTCACAACATTGGAGATGTTCAGAAAAGGCTTGCTGACGACTTCGCCAGAAAAATGGGAAGGCCACTTGATGAGGTGAGAGGACAAGGGGTCTTTAGTACGAGAAAAATAGCTGAAAAATTCAATGAGCTAGGGATCAAATCACAAAAGGGCGGTTTATGGTCACATAGTGCCGTAAGTGGTCTACTTCGCAGAAGAAAAGAACTGGGCTTGGAATAAATCAATTGGGATGTTTTTGTTCATCCTCAAAACCAGCAACAAGTCGTCCATGCAAAGCCCAAGATTTAAAACCGCAAGATTTATTGGGCTTAAATCCTGAAATGTCAAGAATGTAGTTTTTGGAAAGAACCAGGTTTGGCCTGAAGGCCGCCCTAACCAAATCAAAATCTTCTGTTGTTTGAACATTATCAATTTGATCGGAGATCAATTTTAAGTCTACATATGGATGTGATGTCTGTCTCATAATTTCTTACGTTTTTATTTATAAACCAGTCCCTTTCTTTTTCCGCTCCTATAACAATTTTGCTTTTCAATTCCTTAATCAAGCTCTCGTTTACGCCTAAAAATCTTGTTTTCATCAGACTTGTAAACAAATGGCACCAAAATTAATACCAAATCCATTAATGTGATTACTATTTTCGATAGCCGGATTTTTTCTTCCGGAAATCGAGAAAATCGGAGCAAAAACAGTATGGCCCCATTTTTTCCAGGCTACAAAGATGGGTGCTTTAATTCGAGAATCAAAGAATGAGATTAGCCTACCAGAGCCGCTATTTTTTTCAGTGACCTTACCAGGGACAGTCCTTTGCGCCATGGCTTTGGTAATGGCAAAAAAGAACAAAGTACTTAGTAGTAAAATCTTTCTCATACTTTACTTTTTTGGTTAAACTTTTAATTAATGAGTCTTTCAATTATGCTCAGAATTGTTCGAAAAAACCAGTTTTTAATCTTAATTGATGCCTATTCAAGCAGATTCTATCAAGAATTGGATAATTGACACGAATTTCCAAGCAATTGATAACCGTGTAAGTATACCTGGGTTGAGATTTTGAGGAGTAAAAATTAAGAACTATTTTGACCCATATATTTATATATGGGATTTCACGATTTGGCGAATCACGCTTTTTTAAAACCTAAGTTTCATGAAAACAGATAGAAATATTCTGCTGATAACGAGAGAAGGTAGTCGTGCTGGAGAAGAAATTCTCCCATTGAGTTTTACTGCTTCTTCGGCTCTAAAACTGTATGAGTTTCTTATTGAGAGATACGAAATAATTTACCATCAGAGAGTTCATGTTTATAGACACTACAATCGAAATAAATTAGAAGAACTTGTTAATAATGGACCGGAAATTCCTTCATACGAAGTTTTCAGGAAGAAAATAAATTTGACCAGTACGTTCAGATACTACCTTGAACAGAAAACAGGAAGTCGCTTCTATCTTTTTGAACAAGGTAATAGACACACAGGTGATCACATTGTTGTTCAGCGAATACCGATGGTATGCTAAGTCGTCTAATTCTTATTGATGAGGTGTTTCAGTTTGTTTCATCTGGAAACATAAATCTGGTACCCCAAATGGTACCCCAGAGCATATTTCGGAAAAACAAGTGGTGATCGCTCAGGGATTCGAACCCTGGACCTATTGATTAAAAGTCAATTGCTCTACCAGCTGAGCTAAGCGATCACAGCGTGTTTCCGCGATCTTATTTTCAAATTTACTTTGATGAAAATCAGTGATCTTTCTCAAAGAAATTTCCTTTTTGATCTCACGGCTCGACTGATTAAAAGTCATTTCTCTGGGCACATTATGGAACTTGACGAAACCTAAAAAACAGTCTATAATCCTTGATATCATTGATTTTTTCAGTTTCAAGAGGTTTCACATGGTTTCAGATGATTGCGATATAACTGGTACCCCAAATGGTACCCCAAAACAAAAAAGTGGTACCCCAAATTATATTCCATATAATGAGCTTAGTATTAAGGCCATCAAACCAAAAGCGAAACGAGTCGACCATTGGTTCAATGATCATCCTGGATTTGGGTTACGAGTCACTCCAAAAGGAGCGAAAACATTTGTTTTCGTCTACAGATTTTCTGGTAGAAAGACAAGGTTTACAATTGGTCGATATCCAAAGATTGGTTTACGAGAAGCACGAAGAAAATATGATGACGCGCTCAATGATGTTAATCATGGAATAAACCCTTTGGAAAATGAGAAAAAAAGTAAGTCTCGAAGAATAACAGTAGGCCAGGCAATTGATATCTATGAGAAGCATTGCTTAGTCAAAGGAAAAGTGAGTGTAAAAGACGAGATCCGCTCATTAAGAAAAGACCTAGAGCAACAGCATGGTAATGTTTTCATTCAGGATATGGAGTCTGAGGACTTCGAAGATATTTTAATGAACGTTCTAGAACGTGGAGCTCCACAAATGGCCAATCATCTTTACTCATACCTTCATCGGATGTGTGCTGTTTTAATGCCTAAATATCTAAAAATGAATCCCATCTCTGCCTTGGAAAAACCAGCTAGGATAGGAAGAAAGACGAGAGCTCTGACTTTCACAGAAATATACGATCTATGGTATGGTTTGCCTCAGACTCCCATTCAAACTCCTATTCAATTAGCTCTTAAATTCTGCTTAGTAACGATGCAACGAGGAAAAGATGTTCGTCTAATGAAGTTTGATGAGTACAATGAAAAAGATGCCATTTGGACAATTCCAGAACCAAAGAATAGGAGGGAGTGGCGAGTACCTTTGAATAAATATGCGGTTAACATTCTTGAGGGCATCAAGGTTCTCAGACCTGGGATTAATCAGCCTTTTGTTAAAAACTGTGGTGAAATGATGGGAAAGGACACTCTTGGAAAGAGTATCAATAAACAGAGAAAGAAGTTAAATATTCATCACTTTACCCCTCATGATTTAAGACGCACTTCGGCAACACTTATCACTTCTTTAGGTTGTCCACCATCTTGGGCAACTTTGATGCTAAACCATACTGATAATTCAGTAACAAGTATTTACGATCAGTATGGGTATGACCATGAGAAACGACTTGCGACTAATGTATTAGAATTTGCTTTAAACAATATTTTGAATAGCGAAAGTGCGGACCATGTGCCTAGCCTTGACCAGATGAGAGAGCTAGTCAAGAAAGCAGGTATAATTCAACGGTAATCTCATAGATAGTAATTGTTTCTACTTGAGTTTTAAAAACTGCTATCAACGGTTTAGTTTTTATTAAATCCTCCTCATGAGGCAGAATCTTAATAATAGGAGTTTTCGTATCGCCGGTTATCACATTTGTTAACGATATTCGAAACCCAATTGCATAAGCTCACCTTTATGATACATTGCAATTCTCATGACTTAAAAAAATAGCGGGAAACTAGTTCCCGCTAAAATTCTAATCCTTTATGTAGTCTTCAAAAATTGATTTTGACTCAGTGTAAAACACTTCCTGCTTCCCAACCTTCGCGGCGTCATAGTTAACCAGTTTAATTAGTGCTACATACTGTTTTAAGTCCAAGTCTTCAAGATCGATAGCCAAAGGAGAAATTTTCCAGTACAACCTATCCCCTTTTTGACCGATTAAACTCATAACTCCGGTAACTAAAGGATAAATAAAAGCGAAAGGGTAAGTGTAACCACTTTTTGCAGTCCTAAATAAAGAGAACTTACCAGCTTTAGAATCAACTGTTTGAATTCTGCCAAAACCAGGAGAATACTTGTTATATAATTCTGGAAATCTACTAAACAACTTATCAAAGAAACGCATTATTTCTTCCGTCAATCCAAGAGCAGATTTTACAGACTCATTGTTCAAAACATACTTGCCCTTTTCTTTGGAACTAATATCATCATGATCCATAATCGTGTGGAAGAAATCAACACACTGACTCTTTCTACTATAAATGCTAGTCAAACTGACATTCTTAATGTCATTAGGAAGCAAGGAATTATCTTTCATGTATATTAAAGGAATTGTTGCCATTGAAATTGCATCCTCGGGCTTGATAATTCCGGGACCACCTGCCTTCCAAATAACCTTGATTTCCTCATTAATCTCATCTTTCAGATAATCATAATAGCCAACCTGATTTCCCTTTGTTGTTTCGGTTAACTGTACATTGTTGTTTCTGGCCGAACAGATTTCAGCAATGTAATTGTAGAAATCGTCAATCGATCCCTCATCCTCATTAGGATAGATTATCTCTATTGGTACTGAAAATTGAAAGATGTCTTGATTTTCTTCTAGCTTCTCAAGTATCATTTCATAATTATCTTTCCAGTAATTCTTACACTCATCCCAAGTCCTGAGTTTTTTCTTGAATAATTTCAAGGCAATAAAAGAGGCAATTGCAAATGTATTGTGTCCGCCGTCCATGATGCCTTCATACTCGACATTTGATAGAGAAATTTCAATGCGTCCTCTTTCTAAACTACGACAGTTTTCTGTTGCAAGAAGTAGGCCTTTGGATTTAAACCAGAATAGTTCTGGTGATATATCCAGCGTTTCATGAATACTCCTAGTAATGCTATTAGTCTTAGCAGTACGAGGGTTTACCTTGTTATCAGCTTTACTCAAAAGCTTAACAAAGTCTTTTGATGAAATACTAGAAATTAATTTGTTGATTTTAACACCCTCTTTGGATTTTTTAAGGCTGTTGGTGTCATCCAGCCTGATAATAATCTTTTCTTTCATTATTGAAAATAATACGGAACGGTATTGAATTATTAAAATACCATGAAGGGAAAGAAAATTAGTCCGTTCCATATCCTAACGATTTTCCAATCATAATACCTCGCTTCTATCCAGAAGCTTAAATCCATTATCCAATGGATGTTACTTCACGTAACGATGCAAATGTAATAATGTAAACTGAGTTACGAAAATTTCTATTGCCGATAGCGACCCAGATATGGCATTTGCCTCTGGGCTTTTTTTCTTCTAAGCTGGTTGTTTGCTCAGCACTTTTAAGTAACTACCTAGAGGCATGTGCTGTAGTTTGTTACCAGCTTTAATAAAAAACTGCTTTCTCAAAATCTGATTTTGTTAGAATTCTATTCTTTTCTATCATGTTGACTACCAAATCTGACAAAAGCAAAAACGATTCTTCAACTGCCATAGCTGTTTGCTCAGGTTTCAATTCCGATCCGTGAACGACTTTAGATCTCAAATCGTACAGTTTCCTAATTTGATTGAATTTGTTTAGTCGCTCTTCGCCTTTAGCCACCAAGACCGAGGCTATGTTTAACGATATTCTAAATACAATTTCGCTGGACACACCAAGTATAGATTCAATTGCGGCCCAGATAATGGCGAGTGCACTCTTGATATCTTTTGCATATCTCCATGAATTAATGGTTTCCAGTGCAAATCGAAATTTTTCATATTTAGATGCCAGAGAGTTCGCTATTTCGAAGTGATTCTTTATCCATTCAACATCTGTACCTTCGACTTTTCGATTTTCGATTTTAGGCAGTTGAATGATTTGGGTATAGAAATCCAAAAGGTTTCCTTTAAATGGAGGAAGTTGTAAATCGTTACCAGAAGATCTTTGTTGAAATCCTGCAATCTCGTTCCAAGAATAGGAACAGCAGGCGACTGAGCTAATTTTCAACTTTTTTCGTAGAACTAATAGAGTATTAAGAAGCCAAGCTCTGTTCAATGTATCGTAACCAGTATTGATTTCTAGATCTCCGGAAACTATTTCAAATTGACAAGACGTGGAAATTGGCTCAAGCATTGCCCATTCTCGGAATCCTTTGGAACCAGCAGCCGCAAGGTCAAAGACGGATAAAGAATCCTTGATCTTATTGATTTTCAAGCTCGGTAAAAAGTTGATTTCTTGAGTGTCAATCTCAATTCCATTTCCTAAGACAAACCATGTTTCATTCTTTTCCACAACTTCAATTCAGTGGGGGGTTGTTGGTGACATCCGGATATGACGCACATTGCGCCATATAGCCATTATAGTTTTAGGCTAAATCTAACGAATTCTACTTGTTCTAAACTATTGACAGCAACATGGGTAGTTGTTTTGTTGGAAGTATAAACTCAAATAAGGGTTGGGCTTGTCAAAGAAGCTAGTCAGTGACTTTCCACAATCTCCGTTATCACTTAGCAAATCCTCCGCATTGAGACCAGTTATGTAAGGGAAACTATCTTCCCTACCCACACCTTTTAGTTCAGTGAATCATTAAGGAATTGCAATTGTGCTATTGCCGGCATGATCATGGAATGAATCAGAAGGCCAATCCCATTTTATGCAGTAAAAACCATTTAGCCCTGCCATTTCATTTCCAAATGAAAACTCTTCATGAATAATGCAATCACTTTTAGAATATAAATAGGTGAATATCACAAAGCTCAGAATAACTATAATGCTCACTCTCATAGAACTCCTTCATACCTCCATACTTTATTCTCCAATTTCAAGAATTAGACCTTACCTGTCGGAGGTTTTGAGTTAAGTCTATATCACCTGGCATTTTCAATCAATAGTATATGTTTTTGGACAAATCAGGCTATTTCCAACGCTACCATAAAATTGACTTGCAAAGACTTCTTAAGTGAGGTATTAATTTATATCGTCAAGCAACATCCCCCACAAACAGATGTTGTTTTTCGAGACCGTCGCTTTTTAAAGTGGCGGTTCTTTTGTTTGAGCCCTTAGGAATCGGCTTATCGTGAATTCAAATTCAAACTTTAGATAATGAAAAGCGAGGGGAACTAACTGATTATCATGAAGTGATAAACCCGATATGTATCACTTTTCATTCTAGTCCGAAAATGAGACGAGATGATCATCAATGCTCAGTTAAATGCTATATACAATTGCTTCATAAAACTCTAAAAGTTCACTTACCAAACAAAACTGAAGCATGAAAAAATATTCATTCATTACCCTAACTCTATTACTTACTCTACTTAATGCATGTCAACCGGATAGCGCAGATAATATCCAGGTAGACTCTACTATAAATGAGGCCTATGAACCCTTCAAGGTTACTTCCCTGGCAGAGGATAAGATGCTAAGAGAAATCAAAATGGAGATTCTTAGCTCTCAAAAAGGCAGGGTCGATTCAGACTTTTTCAATCAATTCAATTTTGACGTTGCGCTTAAAATCAATGACAGCACTAACCAAAGAAGCTATTATTCCATGCTGTCATCCGACTCCATTCAACTGGATGAAAGCGGCTTGCTTTATTATGATAATCTAGTGATGACTTATCTCGACAATGAACCAAGAGGGTTTGTTGTCAGGAATTATTATCCTATTTCAGAGAGGCATTCAATTCACGATCCAATCAAGATGATCGTCTTCACTCCGGAAATGGATACAATTATTTCCAGAACGAAATCCTCTACAAACTTTGGTGGAAGAACGACGGGGGTATCAGATTGCTCACTAACACTGAGCTACGCATGTGTTGGAGGACATGAAGATTATATGAGGTGCGATCCGTTTGTCTCAGGTACTTGTTGGTCTTCCTCATCTGGTAATTACAGCGCTACTCCAAACAGTGGGTCGCGCTGTGAAAGGGACTTCTTCGGCAATTGTGTGTATGAAAGTTCTGGAGGTGGAAACCCAACAAGAAACCCAGGGAGTGTTTCACCTGGAGGCAATCAATTAGAGAAGGAAATAATGAAAAACCTTGAACTAATGGCAGTTTTGACAGAGGTCCAACAGTACGGTTACAAGGTCACAAAGGCGGAACAAAAATTAATTGATCAAAATCCAATACAAGCAACTTCAATGTTTATATCATTCAAAGATGCATGGAATACAACAGTGACATATTTTGGAGAGAACACTTCCAATGATTGTTCAGATGCATTCAGACATGCAATTTGGAACGCCTTAGCAACCCAAAGAGTCGGAGAATCGTTCACAAAAAAATTCACAGATGCCCATGAATCAGAAGTACCCACAGGGGAAAGACTAGCAAAAGAAATGGATCTGTTTAACAACACAGTAGGCCAATCTATCGGCAATAAATATCCAAATCACAATCACCCGATACAATTAGCATCAATAATTAGAGATCAATATCTTTATAGAGGAAAGTTGAAAATGTTCTCAAATCCAAAGTCTTTTTCAAGTTCATTGATTACTACCTCAAGCTGTAAATAAATGAGAATTCATATTGCTTATATGTTACTACTATGCAGTGTTTTATCGTGCCGAAAACCAAGTTCTCACAAGTTCGTACTCACGATATCAAATAATGAGTCTCATCTAATCTCAAAAGTGCCAGATCCATATAGACTCGATGTCTATTTAGAAAAATCAAGTAGTTCAACCGCATATTTTAAGCTAACTGACTCTAACAATCTTGCTCATGAAATAGCACTTATTACTAATGACACAACTGTTTTACTTGACTGGTATGATCCCTTTTGCAAAATAATATTGATTGATACAGAAGATGTAGAACAAAACATTAATGGGTCTATAACTTTTTATTGAGAAAAAGAGTAAAAAACCATCTATTAAATTGAATTACACAAAGTAATGGTCTGGACATAGAATATCAATCTGATCTCTTCACATTGCAATCACCAACTATGATTAATTGATAGCAGTAATGTACTTATTTACCCTTCTGGTCATCTGCAATTTCAGTGTAATCCAAGATGATGTTTCAGTCAATAAAATTGAAAAATCGAACTTTGTTGAACTTATCAATTCCATAAGATCTATAAAAAGCTACGAAACCGAAAATTTCAATGTGAGGATTTTAAAACTGGATAATCCACCAGGTTCTGCTAATACTCCTGAAACACACGAAATAAAGACTTCTAAAGACAGTCAAATCTTGTTTAGGTCATTGAAACTTAAGGCTACTCACAAGACACTTGCAACCACACGCAAAAACTGTTCTGAGGGGGCCACATAAAATTTAGGGACACTCAGAAGAAAACAAACATCAGGGAAAAGGTTTGCATGTTAACTTTCACTTATGGAAAGGTGGATGCCTGGTTACCTAATTAGTTGGACTCTATTGATCTTGCTGCCTGCCTTAACTAAATAACTGCCCTCCATCAGTTCTAATAAGTTGATGATTGCTTTGTGATCGCCATCAAATATCGTGATTTCAGTTCGAGAGGTTACGTCTTGTCCTGCCATGTTATAAACTTTGATATGTTCCAAACTGAATTTACCTCCCTTTATAGTAATGTGGCTTTTGGTAGGATTAGGAAACATGATTAGTGAAGGATATTCTACCTGAGACAGGTTGGCTACTGCTATTGGTGAGTACGAAAATTGTCCATCATAATCAGTTTGTTTTAAGCGATAATATGATGTGCCATTAAACGGGTTCAAGTCCATTGCAGAGTATTCCGATATTGAAGATGAATTACCTACTCCTTGTATTTCCAATAACTTCTCCCAAGACTCAATGTCTTTAGAGCGTTCTATGGTGAAATAGTCATTGTTAGTTTCAGAATAAGTGAGCCATTCTAACCTCACATCATTATTATTATCCGGAACAGCTCTGAAATATCCTAATTCAATCGGTAAGGGAGTATCCAATGAATTAGACCCAAGAGTAAAGTACCTGGTACTATTCAGTGGTATCTGCGCAAGTGAAATACCTGAAATGCTAATTCTCCCATTGGAATGGAAAAACAATAATCCATCACCGGAATCATATACTGTAGCATTCGCGAAATCCCCATCTTCATCTACAAGTAAGATCAAATCTGTGGTGGTTATAGAAGATAGGTTGGCACAGTTGCTCAGTTGCAAATCAATACTAAAGCTCTCTTCAAAACCTGTATTTTCTACCTTCCACTCCCTTTCAATTCGCGAAAATACGGAGGCGGGTAATTCTGCAGATGAAGCAGCAGTCGCACACATCTTCCCATCGTTTCTGCCGATCAGCAAAAACTGTCTATCTGTTTTAAATGTCCCGGAATTTGCATCGTTATCAGCAGCTAGTGTTGAAAGATATACTGCAGTGCTGTCGTCTAAAGTTCTACTTTGCTTTTGTAAGAGGTCACTTCCATCATCTCTTCCGATACCGATCACATCATCATGATATGCCGCATTGGTTGAGGCATCCCAAATTAGCACTCCGTTATTAGAAATGTAATCTCCTGCCGTCCCGCCACCGGCGTTGCTTAGTGTAATGCCATACTTGAGGGCAAGATAGCTTTCTACTTTAGTTACTTCAGCAGCACTCAATACAGTCAAATAGGTAACAATCTCGGCAATGTCACCCAGAAACGCTTCATCAGGATTAAACCCTCCGCCATGAGCGTCCTGATCCTCAGCCAATACCAACGTGCCGTTGCTCGGAGAATTTGATGTTGACGTTGTCCAGGAATGGACGTTTTCTCCATCAAAGAAGTAATTCGCCGCCCCATTACTTGATTGCCAGGTTGTTCCCCAGATATGGGGAATGCCATCATCCGGATCCTGAAGTGAAAGAGATCCATTGGTCTTGCCATTTACATACGTAAACAGATTGCCGTTGACGTCTATTCCTGATAGAAACCCATTGGCTGTTCCAGAAACCCTGGCATAAGAGACCAGGTGCTCTCTTCTATCATTGCTGGCTCTTTTGAATACTATATATTGCGAAATTGCAGACGTAAAGTAAGACATGCTACTTCTTCCTATGCGGTCAGTCACATCAGGAAATGAAACAGCAGGATTAAAATTAATCACACTGCCAGTCAAATCAGGATTTGTGCCATCGATAAAGAAGTTATTTAGGTTTTGGTTTTGACCGGATTGATCCCCCCACTGGGTCACATCGGTTCCTGAAAGGGTAAGACCCTGGTCTGCCTTGAACCACAACGCCAGGTCGGCATCTATCCCACCAGGAGCCACGGTGGTCAGAGTGGCCAAAGTAAAGCGATCTCCATCATCGAGAGTGACCCCGGTAGCCCGCCAAATTTCCCCGGAGACATTGGTCATTAAAATGGGGGAATCATTCGAGTAATCTCCATTACCATCACCGTCTATTATTAAGTAGTACCCAGTGCCACCAATAAGATCAGGAATGTCCAGATCCCCGTCTGCCATATCAACTTCCAACTGTAGTGCCCCTACATCCCCAATTTCCTGAACCGCCCATTCCCGCTCCAAAACCTGATACAAACCTGGAGCACCTGAAACAGTCCAAACATTATTCCCACCATCATTCGCCACTGCTAAAAATTCCAGGTCATTCAAATCTGTAAAAGTGTAGTTAGCCGGGCTATTAGAATCATCGCTGCTTTCGCCTTCGGCCAAAAGGGTGATGATGGCATCGGAGTTTTCGGATTTGGATTTGATCTGCCCCAAACCCGAAAGATCATCTCTTCCGATCCCAAAAATATCATGGTTATAGGTGCTTGCATTAGCGGCATCCTTATCCCACATTTTGGTGGTACCGTCGCTGGCCAGGTAGTCTTGTGCAGTACTTTGGTCTAAAGTAATCCCGTATTTTAAAGCTAGATAGGATTCTACCTGTTGTTGTTGCAAGGTTGTCAGGTCATCCGAATAGGTAATGATCTCGGTCACCTTTCCATCAAAATAATTTCCCTCAATCATATGCCCTATGACCAATGAATTGGTCGGATACGTAACAGGCGAAAAGGTATTGGTAGTCAAAACGGTCCCCTTTGACCGAGCAGACCAGTTATTTCCGTTCCGGATCACTGAGATAAGGAGAGGGTCTTCACTTAAAGGAATGAATGTTTGTGTAGCTGAGAGAGGGTAGACAGCTGCACTTCCTCCAATAGGGTTAACCTGAATGACAACTCCGTTTTGTGATGAAATGGGATTGTCATTTCTTTGTGTACCAAAGCCCCAATAATCTCCGGAAGTTCCTGCCCCTAAAATCAGTCCCTTGCGATTGGTATTTGCATCGCGTTTGATGGCGCTAATCAGAGTAGCATCGTTGTTCAAATCCACATAATCTCCGGAAATATTGTACACATCATCCGACCCGTCGAGTTCCACAGCCGGATTAAAATTCATCGCATTCGCCACAAACAGCCCTTTGTTGGATGTTGTGGTTTGAACGGCATTTCCTCCCGAGGGCCATCCTGCATTCCAGGTTTCTACGGGTTGTCCGTCTGTAGTGGTATCCGTACCCTGGTCGGCTTTGAGCCAGAGCGAGAGGTTGGTGCTGACACCTCCCGGAGCGAGTATTGATTTTGCCAGTGTAATATAAGCGTTATCTGTAAAGATGACTCCGGAAGCCTCTCCGTTTTCATCCAAAACAGCGATACGGTTTTGATCTCCGGTGGTGGAAAAATCACCATCGGTATCCGATAGGAGGTCGTAGTCCGCAAAGCCATCGAATTTTACGCTGACGCCTCCCACACTGCCCGTATTTTGAACCTGCCACTCCCTGGTGATACGGTTCGTGTACCGGTTAGCATCCATTTCTGTAGTCTGGGTCGTGGTGGCTCCTCCGTTGTGGGCAAAGGTCAGGAATTGCATGTCGGCTGAGAACTCCGTGGTACGTGAGGCATCGTTGTTTGCACTGGTAAAATCGGCATCCAGCGCTACGGTAAACAAGGTTCCCGCGTTAAAGGATTTGGACACTCTTTGGTCCAGGCCGGAGTCATCGTCCCTGCCCATGCCAAAAATATCCTGATTGTAGATTGCATTGACTGAGGCATCCCAGGCCTTAGTAGTGCCGTCAGAAGCCAGATAGTCCGTTGCGGAGTTTTGGTTTAAGGTAAATCCGTATTTGAGGGCCAGATAAGATTCTACCCGTTGAATTTCGTAAGCTGACAACTCCCCTTGAAACAGAACCGCTTCGGCTATCTGCCCGTTAAGATATGATCTATTGGAGGACCCATCATCTGTTGAAGAAACGCCCAGTCCCCATCGATCCAGCTCAAGGTCGATAGCTGTAGTCACTGTTGTGGAGCCTATCTGAAGGCCATTTTCACGCAATACCATGTTGTTTGAGATATTGCTGTAAGTACCACCGGTCATGACGGTACGATTTTCAGTCAGGACATTCCCTTGAATACTGGCTGCCCCACCACTATTTGGGCCCAAATCAAAATATACATATTGAGGGTTAAATATGGTAGAGAGGTTAAAGCCTGTGAAATGATTCCAACCCGTCTCGCCTATTTTACTGTTAGCGTATGTTATCCTGCCTCCAAAGGGAGGAAAAGGCTCCACCTTATTAACGACAAAGACCGAAATCTCGCCTGTGGTATGCCTGATGGTATGAGGGCCCCGTACCCCGTCATTACCGTCAAAATCGATGGTCGGGTGGAAATTAGCCCAACCTGTGACTACCGACGGATCACCAAAAATGGTCGTGACATCACTTCCGAAACCAGACCCGTCAGCCCAGGCTGTAAGGGGTGTGGCCCCCGTTACTCCGAGATCTGCTCTGAGCCAATGGATCAGGCCATTCACTCCCCCCGGACTGCTTACTTGTATGGCAAAGGTGAATTTTTGTCCGTTTCCTAAGTTTACTCCAGTCACCCGCCAGATATCTCCCCCCTGGTCAGACATGGCTATGGGAGTTTCGTCGGACAAATCACCGTCGCTGTCTGTGTCATACACAAAATGATAGTTACCATCAAGAGCGGCCGGGATGTCCAGATCGGTATCCGCCACATCTACTTCGATTTGTACCGCGCCTACATCACCGGTTTCCTGCACGAGCCATTGGCGTTCCAGGAACAGGTAATTCGCTGAAGTTCCTGTTTGGGTCCAACCAGCACTTCCTCCGTCATTGGCAATGGTGAGAAATTCCAGGTCGGCCAGATCGGTAAAGGTATAGTTGGAAGGAGTGTTGGAATCATCACTGCTCTCACCTTCGGCTAAAATAGTAATGATAGCATCTGAATTTTCAGATTTGGACTTGATCTGACCTAAACCTGAAGCATCGTCTCTACCAATGCCAAAAATATCCTGATTGTAAGTTCCGGCATTCGGAGCACTGCTGTCCCACATTCTACTAATTCCGTCGCTGGCCAGGTAATTTATGGGCATTGTCTGATCTAGTGTGAGACCATATTTTATACTCAGGTAGGAATGAACTTGCTGTAGTTCCTGATCAGTCAAATATTTGTTGTAGAGGATAATTTCCGAAACCTCACCGTCCCAGTTAAACCCCCCAGTACCAGCAGCAGAGCCTATTTGCGCCGTAACCAAGTTGGTGTTAAAGGCAGGAGGAGCTCCATCCGTATCGACAAAAACCAACCCTCCGTTTGCAAAGGTTTTGGTTGTTTGAAGACCATCATACATTCCCGTGATTAGACCCGGTAAGTTCTCCACCCAAAAGTTTGGTGCTCCGTTAGCATCTCCAGCCCCTCCCCAGATACCATGTAAAGCTCCATGAATCGGGGCTCTGTAACCCACGTAGTGCATTTGGTCATTTTGTACGGTTCCATAGCCAAAAATCAACCTGTCTCCCCCATGAAGTAAATGGGGTGAAGCTATGGCAATGAGTGTTCTGGGGTTGCTTCCGGAGGGGTAGGAATTCATAGTGGTAGTCATACTTTGGGCAAAACCGTCAAAAGTAACCGATGGGTTGAAGTTTGCGTGCAGTTGTCGATAGGTAGGCTGGTTTGAGGACTCAAAAGCATCATTGCTTGCTGGCGAGGCATCCGTCCAGGTTCCCACAGGTTGTCCGTCTGCAATGGTACTGGTACCTTGATCTGCCTTGAGCCACAACACCAGATTGGCAGAAGTCCCACCGGGAGACTGACCAGGGCATGGAATAGTAGTGAGTGTAACGCAAATTATAAGGAGGTGTATTCTCATAATGAATCAATTAATCCGCAAAAGAGGAAAGATCACCACCTGATGACTCCAAATCGTTACCTGCTTCCGAGGCGAGCTCCACCATTGGCGGGCACACCTGGTTATCTGCATCAAACACCCGTGAAAAATTATCAATGAGGTACTAGTAGAAGTTCCGAAACAATAGTACACTGGTGCCCTTAAATTTTGCTCGTGTGGAAAGGTTGCAGTGTTTGCTTTAGAAATACACTCCACGCCAATCAGTAGTGAAAGAATTATACGGGTTGGATCTGGGAGCCGAGATCTAAAACCAATGGGGCCGGAATTGTTGTGTAGCTCACCACGAAATGCTTTACCTCTGACAGGAGTAGTCAGACACAGATAAACGATCAGAGTGGAACCTAAGTGACCCCCTCTCAATATGCGTATGTTAAAACCTGTAATGAAGGAATTGAGGCTTTGTAAAAATTTCCTGTCTCCCCGATATTGAGATACCACTAAAAAGTTCAGTATCAGAAACAACAGTTTGCTCATTTTATAGAATGGTTTAGTGCATCCAAAACTGAGTCATATGGAAATCAAACAATTAGTTTTTGTTGTTCTATTTTAGCTGATTAACTAATATGAGACATACTTGACTGGAGAAACCGCTTAAAAGCGACGGTTCTTTTGTTTGGGCCTTAGGAATTAGTTTAAGTAGATAGAGGAATTGCAAAAGCAACAGCAGTTTTTTTCCATAAGTAATATTATCATTTCTGCCGCCAACTTGATTGTTTAAGCGCTTCGAGTAACGAATCAAAAGACATATGTTCAATCTCGATTATTTAACCAAGCTTGAATATCGTTTACCCTCCAGCCCTTTATCTTCCCTTTAATGGTCTTCATTTCAGGAAAAGTTCCTTCAATTCTCATACGGTACCTTTCAGTACGTGATAGCCCTGTAAGTTGCTCAACGGTCTTTTCATCTAGGAATCCATTGAGTTCGATCATTAATGAAGCCACTACACGTGAGTGATCAGCTTCGGAAAGTAATGGGATGATAGAGGTACTATCGTTTGGCATTTAAAATCTCCTTGTTCAAAATTGATGGTTAAGGTTTTGGTGGTTCAGTACCCTTTTAAAATCTTCAGGAGGTTTTGTTCTGATATAATCATCTTGCGCATTGGCTTGTGTAGACGCCATCCATGCTTGTGCCCTTTTGCCCACTTTTCGACCATCGTTTTAGTAAGTTTTCTACTGGGATACATCTCATCCCAACCCCAAGACTGTAATTGTTTAAATGCAGATTCAACATCATAGTTGCGAGATATAAATTCTGGTTGATCTGGCCTGGTACCTGATAGAACATTGAAGTCCTTCATCGTTGCTTTTCTCCTAAAAAATGAGCTAAGATGATGACTACCTAAGTCATTGATAAATAGACATTTCTTAGCGATTTGATCCTCTTAGACGTAATGTCTGTGTATTTAAAGTTGAATTATGTTAAGAATTATGTTAACCTTAAATATGCTTTAATAGCATTTGTATTAGGTATCAAGAAACAAGGCAATTAGAAGAATAGAGATTAGCTAAATTCTCAAACCCCAGGCCCATAGTGTCTTTCTAAAATATCCAGCCTATTCCCTGTTTATCACAGTAACATTTGTTTCTATGATTAATCATCCAAAGGGACATCTCATCAATAAAGTATGTTTAGCTGCTTTTCGTCTTTGCACTCGGATGATTGATGTTTAGATAATAACGCGTTGCTTTACGTTCACCTGTCCTGGTGAATGCTCCCATATCAGCCATTTTCTTTAAATCCCTGGTTGCGGTTGAAGCTGTCGTTCCGGTGATGGTGATATAATTATCGGCACTTAACCCACCTTTAAACCCATTGATACCTTCCCTGAAAATTCGCTCTACTGCCTTCTTTTGACGTTCGTTGAAACGCTCTTCAAATTGTCTATAAAATTTTGCTTTTTCGATTAGAAAATCGATCATGCTTTGCGTGTAATTCTGAGCTTCCAGAACCATTTCACAGAAATAGACCAACCAATCTGTAATTTCTAAGGTTACGCTGCTGGCTTGAAGATGAGCGTAGTAATCTTTCCGTCTGCTCTCAATTGTGTATGACAAGGCAATGAGCGTAGGACGGTTTAGGCTTTGAGATAACATTTTCTCTGAAATAGCTCGCCCTATTCGTCCATTTCCATCTTCAAAAGGATGGATGCTTTCGAAATATAAATGAGCAATCCCTGCCCTAGTTAATGCTTCTAAATTTTTACTATCCTCATTGAACCACTTTACAAAAGCATCCATTTCACTGGGAACTTCAGAGGAGGATGGTGCTTCATAATGTATAGTTGGATTGTCTATGGCTCCGGAGACAATTTGCATCGGATCATCATGAGTTCTATAAGCGCCAATATCTAAAAGATCTCTTCGGCCATTGGTCAACATTTTATGCCAGTCAAAAAGCTGATCATGTGTCAACGGCGTATTATAGGATTTATATAAATCCACCATCATTTCAGAAATACCTTGCTCTGCCGGGGGTACCCTTCGAGCATCGCTTTCTAATCCGAAGTGACGACGAATTGATGATTGTAGGGAATCTCTGTTAAGGATTTCTCCTTCTATCTCTGAAGTCTTATAAGCCTCATTGCTAATCAGGTTCACTTTCAGGGTATCATGATCCTCATCGCTTACATGCTTAAGGCTTCCATAAAGCATACCTGCCTGTTGGAGAAAGTCCTTTTCGAAACCAGCTAGTTTCTCCTTTGAAAAGGTAAATTCGGGCCAATTCTTATGTTTCCAATTCCAGAGCATGAGCCAAAACCTCGTTAATTATAGCTCAATATACTACAATATCATGAGCTATAAAAGAAATAATTATGGATCAATCATTGGTCAATTATGAGCTATAAGTTGAGTAGGTATAGCTCATCAAAACAATTCAAACTGTTTTGAAATAGATTACGGTTAGATAAATCGAGTCTTGCAAAGCTATTGTTTGCATTTTCGATGTGAGTGTGAAGAGTCTCAATATTTGAAACTTTCCCTTCCAGCAGGCCCATTGTCTCATCTAATAATCGCAAGATTGGAACCAAATCATCACCCTCGATCCTGAAATGATGAAGTTTGATTGAGTAGCGGACAACCTCAAGAGCCTTTAAGAGCGTTTCATTTTTCTCAATTGTAATCGTTAGTAAATCGGTTGACATAAATTCTCCTATAAAAAAGAGGACAGCGGTGCAAGCACCACTGTCCCAAGGTTTCCTACATAAATTACTCTTCGTAATTTATCTCAAAGGTTCGCAGTACTATTTTACCGTCTGCATCAGGCAGAACAGGAATAGTTGTGTTCGCCCATGAGATATATGGAGTACCATTTTCCTTTCCGACTTGGTCCCAACCACGAGAGATTTCGATTGTCTCTGTTTCTCTGTGCTTGTTACCATTGGCATCAAACTTATAGAAAGCCTTCTCTTGAATTAGTCTACGAGTTGGCCTATTTGAGTTTTGCGTTTCATTATTCTCAGTCATGATATTTCCTTTCTGTTAAGTAATTGACCGAAGGGACTACGCCCTGTGCATGAACCCTTGCCCAGCGGCGAGTGTCATTCAAAAAACCGCGTTAGCGGTATGACAACTCGTTTAAAACTCATGGATTTGTCAAAAACTTCTCGGGAGACCGTTAGTCATTGTTAGCAGTCTGTCTGCCTACAATGACTTACGGCGGAAGTTTGATTGACAAACAGCCGGAGCGTCCATGATTTTGAAGTAAGCTGGCTTTCGGGTTCCTTGCATCAGAAGTGATGCAACCTTGAAAGTTGTTCACTTGATTTAAGTGAACTCCAAAATCATCAAGTAGGAACTACGCTAGATTCTTTGCTTTCCCAATATGATTGTACTACCTAAAGTCTGAGTGTCTGATTAGACCCCTTCGGTGATGTGATTTTCAATCGATCTTTCTCGGTTTTCATAATCTCTTCAAATCTTGCAAGTGGTATGAAATAAGCGCATGGCCCAGCTACACTTGGATCAGCTAATAAAGCTCCCTCAGAAAACCAATCTTCTTCCATTAGCTCTTGTACTTTCGGCCAAGCAAATCAATTGATATAAACCGCTTGTCCTCTCATTTTTCATACTTATCTCCTTTTTTCAAAAATTGAATGTCTACTTCTCTACATATCCATATCTGATTTTTTGGCCTTAAACTCATTCACAAAGCCCACACTTACTAGAGCACAGATGCTTAGATACCGAATTGCGTTAATACATCATTCCAATCTGAACCACGCTTGTGGGGGCTATGTCTTTCGATTGATCCATTGAATGGTGTATCAGAGATGATCTTTTCCAATTTGTCGGCTATTCGATCTCCGCCTTCATCGTTATCGACAATTAGAATCACTTTTTTAATCCAATCCAATTCTGTGACGAGCCTTTGTATAATCTGGGCTTGCTTAGGTGAGAATCCGCCACAGGTGGCAATGTAAAAGGCAGTGTTAATTGTGGGATGTAAGATTTGATAGCTTAAAGCATCAATCGGTGTTTCAGCTATCATAACTGTATCATCATCTAAAAATCTGTTGGAACGCCAAAGGGTTTTCTCGCTTCCTCTTACGAATAGATGCGTATGTTCGTCGACCAATTCAAGTCCGCAGACTTTTCCCTTCTTCATATGAGGAAATATGATATTTCCGAATTGGTCACGAAAGACCCTTCCTCTGAAACGAGCTGATTGAAGATAAATGGCATTAATTCTACGTTTCTTCAAATATGGATGGCTAAGAAGCGGATAGCAATAATTAAAGAGACGTTGAATTCGCCCTGGCTCATGGGACTTTCTTTTAAGAAATGACTTGTTTCGTTTTTGAAAAGAAGATGGCTTTCCAAGCCATTTTTCAAGTTCTTTACCGATTTCAAATAATGACTTGTCTGATCGGTTCTTGACAAAGTCGATGACGGTACCATTGTCATTGTCATCATAAACCGAGAAGTAAACCCAAACGTCACTAGGTCTTGAAATAACAATTTTATCATCAAGTTCTTTTGACATGACGAGACTGGTCCGCGTGCTTTTCTTCTTATCTACTTCATAGCCTACTGAGGAGGCATATTCTACAAGGTCCACTTCTTGTTTTAACCTGGAGAAATCAATCTTATTATCCATGATCAATGCCTCCGATCTCATTAGACACTATAGAGCGGAAGCCTTCATGGGTGAGTATCAAGTGATCGTGAAGAGAAATTCTCATCATTTCCCCAAGTGATGTCATTCGATCAGTTAGTCGAATATCTTCTCGGCTTGGTTCAAGATTTCCTGTTGGGTGGTTATGGGCAAGAATAATGCTGTGCGCTCTGCGCTTTAATGCGGTAGCAAAGACGACCCTAGGGTCAACGATGGCTTCTGTCATGCCGCCAATGGAAATTGAAGCTAATGACATCAAGCGAAGTTGGTTATCGAGTAGCAATAGTTTACATTCTTCTACGATACAGATTTGATCTTTATCCCAGGAACTATAAAGAACATTGAAGGCATCCTGAACGCATTTAATTTTAGGGCGGTCTTTGGCTTTCATCTTATTTCGATAAACCAAGCGCACCTCTTCGAATTTGGTTGATAGCTCGTTCATTCATATATCTCCGATAAGAATTCGAGTAAAAAAGTGGGAAAGCCCTAGAGGGATAAGGACTTTCCCTAGTTTGGTGACGGCAAAAAAACTTAAGCGGGTTCTGCTACTTTAAGTTTAGTAGTTTTCTGAGAGGTGTTCGAATTAGCAGCATTCTTGCTTTCGGGCTTTGACTCTGCAGGGTTCTTCTCTTTTTTCAAAACAGCGTGGTAAGCAAAAATTGTGGAGGCGGTTTGCTTATATCCTTCTGGTGTATCAAAGGATTTGGTGCTGTCCTCGCCTTTGAAATATGCCCAATCACCTTTCTTAAAGCTTTTGGTCAGTTCAAAGGCCTCAGTAAGATTGCTCGATACCATGATATTGAAGTAATTAGTGTTGGTTTTAATCTCACCGTCTACTTCATATTGCTTGTTACTAGCAATTCTGACTTTGACGTATTTACCATCACCGACGATTTCAGGGTTCTTGGTAAGGTGTCCTGATTTCATGGTGATATTGGTGTCAGCAAATAATTGCGAATGAGAATCGTTTGCTTCATCGGGTTGAACATTAGATTTGGTCAACATGCGGTTTTCCTTTCATATGGTGGAGGTTGTGGATCTCACTCAAGGTTTTCTTGAGGAGGGTTTTTCATGACGCACCAAAAGAGCTTGAGGCTCTTTAATTAGAGCGTCATGAAAATCGGTAGTAGTGTGGAGGTATTTTAAGAAAGTAGATTTAGAGAGATGGATTATCGAACGCTTTGGCCGCTGCGTGAAGCCATAGTGATCATATCCAATGTATCAATTTTTTGCCCTTCCAAAAGATGTTCGATCACGTCATCAGCATATTCATCCACGGCATTGTCCCAATCTATGTGATCGTCATTGCTCAACTCTTTGACAATATCCAAGACGTTTGCGGCTTTTGCACAAATCGTATATACCGTGCTGTCTTGGTGATGTTCATTGATAATTTCATCAATTTGATCCATTTGGTCTGGATTTTGAAAAAGGCGGTTAGACATTCTATCCACCATTTCCCGGTAAAAGAGATCGTTACTCATAGTTACACTTCCCCTGTTTCATAGATGTTGTTTTTTTGAATAAAGAGGGAAGATTTCCCCCCTTGTCGTTCTTTTATAATATGGCAATACTTTGGTATATGTCAAGAAAAATTTATCGGATAGGTTGTAGAGCTCTTTTAGATTTCTTCGGAAAGAGGCGGATTTCAAGGTGAAATGATGAATCTGGCTCAACTCAAAATGGTGGAAGAGACGCTACATATTTGTAATCTGGGTGGGGGAATTGCAATAAAGTAGGTGTCTCTTCCCAATAAAATTGGTAAAATGATCTGGTAGAGAAATCAAGTATTATTGATAGTATACATACAGGAATATTTGTTGCCATAAAATCGTTTTTCACTCAACAACCATTTTTCTCGTCTTTTAATGTATTTCTATGACTTCTTGAGTTTTTTGATAAGTTATAACTTATTTTATTATTGATAATTTATAATATATATATTATAATTAATATTAATTTTATAACCTAAAGCTTATTGATATGGGATACTGGGAAAAGAAACTAATACGAGAGCAGCTTGATAAGCAATTATCAGGAACGACAAGCTTATCATCATTTCCATCACGTAAGAGTTGGATCAAGGTTATTCGTGAAGCTTTGGGTATGACCACCAGTCAACTAGCACAAAGGATGGGCATCTCCCAACCTAGAGTCATACAGTTGGAGAAGGCAGAGCCGGATGGGAACCTAAAACTTTCTACAATGGAAAATGTAGCAGAGGGCTTGGGCATGAAGTTTATCTATGGTTTCTTCAGCAAGGATGGCCTGGAAACCATGGTTCGTGAGCAAGCCACGAGAATAGCTATTCAACGCCTGGGTCGCCTGGATCGTACCATGCGCTTAGAAGAACAAGGACTCAGTGATACAGATAAAAAGGCGGCGCTTGAAGATATGGTTGATCGAATCTTAATAGAGGAAGAAAAAGAGTTATGGACGATCAAATAGTTTTTGATGAACCTGAAGGAGCAACCCCTCTTGATCCAGATGAGATCGAGGGGTTGCTTCTTCCTCACATTCAAACAAAAGCCGAATTAAATAGATGGGAGCAAGACAACATAAGCCAAGCTTATACCTGGCTTGAGAAAAGACGAAACAAAGAGGAGGTTTTAAATGATGAGTTTCTATTTAAGCTGCATCAAAAGATGTTTAATAAGGTCTGGGGATGGGCGGGTGATGTTCGCCTAAGTAACAAGAACATTGGTGTCGATTTCCCAACGATTAGAACAGAATTGGTCCAACTGTTAGGAGATATTCAATATTGGATTAATAATGAGACCTATATGTTGGATGAGATAGCTGCCAGATTTCATCACCGCTTGGTCTGGATACATGTTTTTCCTAATGGAAATGGACGTCATGCACGATTGGCAACGGATACTCTACTTGTAGATGTGCTTAAACAAGAACCTTTCACATGGGGAAATGGGAATTTGTATAAGGATGGGGAGATTCGTGAAATGTATATTACTGCGTTACGTCAAGCTGACCAACATAATTATGATCAGTTGCTTGCTTTTATTCGGTCTTAGTGTATTTGACTTCTTTAAAAAAGTCCTCTAGTGAGATTTTGTGTGCCTCAACAATTTGAAGAAGTGTGACCATCGTAAAGTTCTTTCCCGCTTCAAGTCTCCAGTACTGTTTTCTTTCAATATTATGGGCATCGGCAAATTTCTCATGACTTGAATACCCACCGGATTTCCGCAATTCCTTGAATCTGCTTCCAATCGCTTTGAGGTGTTTTTCATAGTTATTTCCCATAGAATAATAATTGAAAAACACGTCTTTAAATACCACGTCATATATGCCATGTAATTATTGTTTTAAGTATATTTACGTCATTAATGACGGGAAAAGAATTCATTGCTTATGAGGAAATCATCAACAACGCTATTATACTCTGTTTCATTGGCTGGATTGTTACTTTCAAACGTATCACTAGCACAAGTCAAAATAGAAAATCTTTATGATGAGAATTCAGAACAAACGATCTTAAGGCAAGCTGGTGACTACTCTGCAAAACACAATGTTTTGACAATTTCTGTTTTAAGAGGAGTTAACAATAGGGATAAGTTTGACGAGTATATTGAAGCAATAAGTAATAAACTAACTGAAAAAGGAGTTCCTCACAAAATTTTTCAGGAATACGACAACAAACCAGGAACTGTCTTTGATTATTTTATCGAAAATGACCTAAATGGTCCATTTAATTTGAATGAACTGATTGCCATACTGCCGCACGCTATTCGACGCTATAAGGAGGAGTACCCTAATTAGAAATTAAGACTTTGAACCGAAATTTTGTTGAAGTCCATTGTATCGGCTTTCCTAATTTCATGCCTACCTTCAATAACAACTTCATCAGCCTTAGTGGCTACTTCTTCATTTTGAGTAATAGTGGCGGCTCGATGCATTGTCTTTGAACCCACTTCGGTATCTAGTGTCTTAATAGCGGTTAGTTTTGCCTCATCAGATAAGGAGCTGTCATTTCCTATAGCTTCCAATTTTTGTTTAGCGGCAATCACCTTATCTTCTCTTGCTCTAAACCTCTTGTGATCTTCTTCCAGAATCAAGAATGCTGCATCTAGATCATCAACCTTCTTGATTGTTTGTCCTCTTAGGTCTTGCAAAAAGGTAATCATCTTCGCGTCTGTCATCCCATTGGGAATCTCAATACCTGCCTTATCAAAGATTGTCTTCGCTTTTTCCGGATTTAGATAACCTCCATCCTCAAAATCAGAAAACACCTCGTCAATGTCATCAAGAATTTCGACTTGTTTGTCCCAATCGAATCGGTTTTGGTTCATGTCATTTTCGACCTCTTCAATGACTGTGCGTAGAGCTGTAAGCTGTACATCCAACCGATCCATAAGTACGCCATAGGCTTCTTGTGCTTGGGTAATGGCGTGGAGTGTTTCAGCGTAACGTTCATTCTTCTTGCGCTTTGATTTCTCATTATGTGGATTGTTTTCTGCTTGATCATGCGCAAGAGGAATGGCACCGATTTTTTCCAGATCGCCTTTTAACGCATGGTTATGAAAATGCTCTTTTCTTGCTTTTTCTTCAGTGACTTGATCCATTACCCGCTCACTTTCAATAATTGTCATATTGTTTCAATTTTTATTTTGCCATGGATTGGTAAAATTTAGGTTAAGGGAGGAGTCATTCTTTTTATTCCGAATCTTTTTCCTATCGTCAAACGAATAGCTTATTTGCTGATTTCACTTAATCATCTTGTTTAAATTGAATGATAAGAGAGTTAAGTGAAAACTTTTGAAGGATGTTAATCAAGGAGAATAAACATTCGGATTTTTCTCACAAAATGAAAGTATACGAAATCTAAAAATTGAACCTTATGAGCTACAATTATCAAGGATCTTATGTGGGTGGGTTTGCGCAAAAAGAAGCGGATATGAGGGCATCCGAAGAACAAGAAAGCTATCCTAACAAATGTCCTCTGAAATTGACAGAGTTACTTAATCGCCATTGTGATGAATACATTACAGTTGAGTATAAATGTGAATCATGCGGAAAATTCTTTAGGAGTCTGCAAAAGCATACTGTTCTTTTGATGATCCTATTGACCGGGCTGTTAGAGAAATGAGAACTCGCCATTTTTCTAATTCCTAGGAACAGTGTTTCGTGTGATTCACCTAGTTTTCACTTAAGAAAGACAATAAGATTAACAGGCTGTGGCTTCTTGTCAGCAATTTGACCTGCTTTTCACCCGACAGGAAGACAAAGTAATTTTTATCAAGTTGGTTAATTTGGACCATTATGGTTTTACCATTATTGATAAAGGGGTCTGAAGAACATACGGTTGCAACCTTCCCTGACCAACTTATTACATCTCCTACTTTTGTGTCTGAAGCTTTCATTTCA
>JANQEC010000412.1 GCA_028278585.1 Cyclobacteriaceae bacterium
GGCCACCAACAATGATCCGTGGGGTGACAACAGCAATGATCCGTGGGCAACCTCTAATGATGACGGGTGGGGAAACGACTCACAAGCAACATATGAACCCCCTCCGCCTGAAAGACCGACTTACGCTGTTTCGATTGTCGATCATCTTGCGAGTGTAAGAAACAAATATTTTCCACCCGAATTAAAAGGACCTGTCATCGAAATATCAGGTGCAGAAATGCTGATCGTAACACCAAATGATTCAATGATTGTCAACAATGTTGGCGGAACTTTCCTGTTGCAAAATCGAAATTTCGTTGGAACAAAAGGAACAGTAAAGTGGCCGGGTCAAAATCGAAAGTTTAGAGGTGCAGAAGTACAGCTTGGAGATTTCTACTTGAGAAAAGATCGATCAGATTTTTGGACACCAAATGCCTCAATTACCTATGATCAACTTTTTGATGGTTCTGTAGAAGGTGTCTTTACCTTCAGAAGTCCCAATAGACCAAGAAGAGCACTTAGCAAGTACCCCATCTTCACTTCTAATGAAAATAACACAAATGTTAAATTCTCGGATGAGAAGCTTTCCTATACAGGAGGTATTGAAATCCAGGGGAATAAGTTGTTTGGCCGTTCCGTATCTAAAAAGAACGGGACACTTACTGTTTTGGATGGCCGTGGAAACCAGGTCATCCTAAAATCCAAATTCTTTGAACTTGGCGACTCATTGGTTTCAATGGAAAATGGTTCTATTTCAATTGCACATGGCAGTGATTCTATTTACCATAAAAATGTTAAAGCCAAGTATGACCTTCCAACGAAAACACTTACCGTTTTAAGAAATTCGAGTATCACCCCTTTCTATTCATCGTATTTCAACGTTACTATGAATCTAGATTTGATCAAATGGAATATGGAGGACGATTCTATTGGAATGGATGTGATGAATGCCAAAGATTTGGTTCCTGCCACGTTCGAGTCAGAAGATTTTTTTGATGAAGTAAGGTTTCGGAAGCTTGCACGTTTTCTCAATTTCCATCCCATAAGTAGTACTGTTTTTTACGCTAAAAAATACAACTTGACAGAATTCTATGTAGGTGAGTTGGCGTTAGAACATGAGATCGATGAAAACTATGCCAAAGGAGCTGCCAAAATACTTCATCAATACGGTTTCGCGGACTATAACTCAGAAACAGGCCTCCTAAAACTTTATGATAAAGCCTTCCATTACTATGACGCATCGGCCAAAAAAGTGGATTTTGATAACCTAATGGTTCCCTCTAAAATATCTGACGCACCAAACGCCTACATCGAGTTAGATAGCGGGAAATTAAATGTCAATGGTGTTCATAGGTTTTACCTGACCAGTGATTTCAAAGTCTATGCTGCTCCATATGATAGCACGGTTACCTTATTAAGGGGTCGAAATCTTGAATTTGATGGGGTCATTCACGCAGGTGATTTTGATTACCAGGGAATAGGCCATCAATTTGATTACGAGGAGTTTCTCTTCACAATGCCAGTAATTGATTCCATGAGGATCACAATCCCCTTGAAGGATACAACCAATCTGGAAGCTGGTTTTGAAAAAACAACACTCGCTAATCAGCTGACTAGTACTTCCGGAACATTGTATATTGACAAAAAAGAAAACAAGTCAGGAAAGGATAAGAACACCAACTATCCATTCTTTGTTTCTGATAGTGAAGCAACCGTTTATTTTGATGGCCCTGAAATTCTTGACGGTGCCTACGATAAATCTGTTCGCTTTATTATCCCTCCTTTCGAAATCGACAGTATTGAACGAGAAGACGGAGAATCTATCTCCTTTGAAGGAACTTTCAATTCCGGTGGGATCTTTCCAACATTCGAAGAAAAGTTACATCCACAAGAAGATCAGTCTCTTGGCTTTATCCATAAGATCCCTGACGAAGGCTATAACCTTTATGGAACGGATGCAAAAACCTATGAAGAAATTCGGCTTTCCAACAAGGGAATGAGAGGTTTTGGTCAAATTGATTTCTTGACTACCACTATTTACTCCGATGACTTTATTTACTACCCTGATTCCGTCACCACAGACGGAACAAGCGGAGTAATAAGCCCGGGAAGCATTGGAAACGCCAGCTACCCAGAAGCCATCCTGGGCACCTACGATATGTACTGGTTGCCAAGAAAGGACAGTATGTATTTGAGAACAGTCAATGAACCGTTCAAATTCTATAATTCAACTGCGGAATTAGAAGGCGAAGCAAACATTACTACTAAAGGAGTGTATGGTGGAGGAACAATGCTGACAAGAGGATCAAGAGCTATCTCTGGTGAATTGAGTTTCGAAGAGTTTAGATATGGTGCCAGACATGCGGATTTTGAAGTACTTACAGATGATCCTGAGAAACCTGCAATGGAAGGTGATGACATCCGTCTTGACTTTGATTTGACGAATAACACCGCTACGGTGAGACCCGAAAAGCAGGGAATAGCAGCGATTTCATTTCCATACGCTCAAATGAAAACTTCAATAACAGAGGCTGTCTGGGATTTAGAAGATTCAGTTGTAATAATGACCAAGCCGGAAGAGGTCCCCATTGAAGACTCGTATTTTTATACTACAAGAGAGGATTTGGACTCGTTGGCTTTTAGTGCTGAAAGAGCGGTTTATGATATCAATTCGCAGAAGCTTAACGTCCAGGGAATACCCTATATAACTGTAGCAGATTCGAGGATCATCCCTGAAAATAACGAGACGACCATTCTTGCGAATTCCGTTTTGCAAAAATTCGACAATGCGGAAATTATTATTGATACCTTAAATGGTTATCACTACCTGGATAGAGCATCAATTCGCGTCATTTCAAGAAACAAATTCGAAGGAAATGCCTGGTACAAACAAATAATTGGTTTGGACACATTCGACATCCGCTTTGATAGTTTCGAGCTGGTGGAAGTACCAATAGGAGAACCTGACAGAAAAGGAAATATTCCGACACAATTAATGACTGTTTCCGGTGGGGAAGTGGAAGCGGATCAAAACCTTATTATATCACCGGGTTTTCTATATAAAGGAAGTGTTTCCATGTACGCTTATAAAGAAGCACTTGAACTTGATGGTTTTATCAAATTGAATCTTGATGGGCATGAGGAGTGGGTGAGTTTTTTAAGGTCTGATGAAGACCCTCAGGTTAAACTTCCTTTTGACAATGCCAAGTTCGAAAGCGGAGGCCCTGCATATGCCGGTATCCACCGCAACATAAGAGATGAACTGTATACAACGTTTGTACAAAAAAGACAAACTGAGTCTGACTTTGACTTCTTCAAGGCAAGTGGCATCTTGACATACGAAGATTCTACCAAGACCTACAAAATTGAAAACCATTTAAAGTCCACAGGTGAATCATATGCCGGAAGCACGATGATCTATGTGGATAGCTCAAAATCTGTTGTATTCGAAGGGCCGGTTAATTTTTTCAAACCCACAACAACAGAAATGCAGATAAAGGCTTCGGTACTTGGAGTTGGAAATGCTGAAACTGAAGAGTACCAGGCAGATGTCATGATGTTGATTGATTTCAAAGTTGCTCCATCAATTTTGGATATAATGGCGCTAGACCTCACTGACATCATCGACCGAATAGGTCCAGCTCCGGCCAATGATATCTCAATTGAATTGCTGTATAAGCTAGCAAATCTCACGGACGAAACAACTACCCGCCTTTATGAAGAAAATAGCCTAAAGAATTATACACCGCTTGTTTCCACTTCGAGAGAACTTGAAAAACCGATTATGATTTCGGGAATGAAAATGCAATGGTCCAAAGAACACAATGCATGGCACAATACAACCAAGATTGCCCTTTCGAATGTTGTACGTGACGACCTCAATGCCAAATTGGATGGGTTCATAGAAATCAAGAAAGATGAGACCGGTGAAGATGCGCTAAGTCTTTTCATTCAGGCTGCTCCGGGTGTATGGTACTACATTGCTTATTCGAAACATCAGATTATCATGTTCTCCTCTAATGCTAAATTCAATGAAGAAGTGGAGGCAAAATCCAACATAGGTAAGGCCAAGCCAGGAGAAGTTGTTTTCGTAGGCGGTGAAACCAATGAGACTTTATCTTTCATCAATGATTTTAGGCTGAAATACTTCGGAATTAAAGAACCATACAATCTCATTAGTCCTGACGATATAAGTCTTGAAGACGAAAGTTTTGATACGATCGAAAAGAAAGATGATGATGATGACGGTTTTGGTTTTAAGTAACAGTCTTATCTTTTACGAATCCTTCGATTTTACTGCTCTTGAATAATTAATCCACTTAAGTTTGCCATAGACCAACAACACTTAACACTTTATGAGTGCATTAACCTTCATAGAAGAAAATAAAGATCGATTTCTGGACGAACTTTTGGAACTTTTAAAAATTCCTTCTGTAAGCGCAGATTCGAAATTCTCAGCCGATGTGGCAAAGGCTGCCGAATTTTTAAAAAAGAAATTTGAAGACCTGGACACGACCGTTGAAATCTGCGAGACGGAAGGGCACCCTATTGTTTACGCTGAAAAGATCATTGACCCTTCATTACCAACCGTTCTTGTTTACGGTCACTACGATGTTCAACCACCGGATCCGCTGGATTTATGGGATTCGCCCCCTTTTGAACCGGTAATCAAAGATGAACGGATTTATGCTCGTGGCTCAGCGGATGACAAAGGACAGGTTTACATGCACGTCAAGGCATACGAAGCGCTCCTAAAAACAGATACTCTCCCATGCAATCTAAAGTTCATGATCGAAGGAGAGGAAGAAGTGGGTTCAGACAATCTTGGAGTTTTTGTTAAGGAAAACAGGGAGAAACTGAAAGCGGATGTCATAGTTATCTCTGACACACACATTATAAGCAATGAAACTCCATCCATCACTGTTGGCCTTAGAGGATTAAGCTATCTCGAAGTAGAAGTAACCGGACCAAACAGAGATCTCCACTCAGGAACATACGGAGGTGCTGTCGGCAATCCGATCAATATTCTATGTCAAATGATCGCTTCACTCCAAGATGAAAATGGAAAAATCGCTATCCCCGGATTCTACGATAAAGTAGAAGAGCTTACAAGTGAGTACAGAGATAACATGGCCGAAGCTCCTTTTGATTTGAATGAGTTCAAAAGCCTTCTTGATATTGACGAAGAAAAAGGAGAAGAGGGGTTCTCAACCATTGAGCGAACCGGAATTCGTCCAACCTTGGATGTCAATGGGATATGGGGTGGATATACAGGTGAAGGAGCTAAAACCGTATTGCCATCAAAAGCCTATGCCAAAATTTCCATGCGATTAGTCCCACATCAGGTGAGCGATGAAATCACTGAAATGTTTACGGAACACTTCAAAAAAATTGCACCAAAATCAGTTAATGTAAAAATCACTCCGCATCATGGCGGTGAGCCAGTAGTAATCCCTACCGATTCAATTGGGTACAAAGCAGCTGAAAGGGCCATGGAAGAAACCTGGGGAAAAACACCGATCCCGACAAGAGAAGGCGGCAGTATCCCAATAGTGGCACTTTTCCAAAAAGAACTCGGACTAGACTCCATTTTGATGGGATTCGGATTACAGGAAGATGCCATTCATTCGCCAAATGAGAGCTATGGACTCTTCAATTATTTTAGAGGAATTGAAACGATTTCTCATTTTTATCGGTTTTTCGCTGATATGTCCAAGTGAACTACATGAGAAAGCTCTTTTTCATATTTATCACCGCAATTCCTCTTATTGGCTTTAGTCAAATTCTTAAGCCCATAAGCTGGACGGTTGAATTAAGTAATCAAGATCCTTCCGTTGGTGAAGAAATTGAAATTCAATTCAATGCGGTCATCGAACAAAACTGGTATTTGTATTCCTCTGACTTTGATCCCGACGTTGGCCCAATGGTGACGGAGTTTTTCTTTGAAGAAAATGATACATATGAAAGAATTGAGGAGGTTGTTCCAGTAAACCCTAAGAAGAAATTTGATTCCCTCTGGATGGGTGAATACACCTATTTCAGTGGAAAGGGCCAGTTCATACAAAAAGTAAAAATCTTAAAAGAAGATTTTACAATTACAGGTAATTACACGTATCAGGTTTGCTCTGATATCGATGGTAAGTGCATTCCATTTGATGACGATTTCAACCTAGGCATCCTAGCGCAACAACAAGCGTCTCAGCAAATTACTGCAGCTCGATCGAGTGACAACAGCGATAAAGGTCTGCTTTCAATACTGATAACTGCTTTTTTGGCAGGAATTGTGGCTTTGCTAACGCCATGTGTCTATCCAATGATTCCCATAACAGTTTCAATATTTCTGAAACAAAGTAGGAGCCGTAGGGAAGGAATAGGAAAAGCCCTGATCTATGGCCTTTCGATCATCGTTTTCTTCAGCGTTCTTGGTTTCCTGATCTCACTGGTTTGGGGATTCACTGCGCTTAATGCGCTTAGTACCCATTGGTTATTCAATGTTATAATTTTTGCCGTATTCATTCTTTTCGCCCTTTCGTTCTTTGGGCTTTTTGAGATGACACTGCCGAGTGGTCTGCTGAATAAAATTGATAAGCAAGCGGATAAAGGAGGATTGCTGGGAATATTTTTTATGGCTATTACCCTCGTTTTGGTGAGCTTTTCTTGCACGTTTCCAATTGTAGGTACTGCATTGATAAATACGCTAAGTGGAGGAAGTATTTTAGAAGGCACTACAGCAATGTTCGGTTTCTCTCTTGCATTTGCCATTCCATTTACTGGTTTTGCCATTTTTCCGGCCTGGCTAAACACCATGCCACAGTCCGGTGGGTGGATGAATTCAGTAAAGGTGGTGTTGGGATTTTTGGAGTTGGCATTAGCCATGAAGTTTCTCAGTGTGGCAGACCTGGCTTATCACTGGGGTATCCTTGATCGAGAAGTATTCATCGCCATTTGGATAACCATCTTTGGCTTGTTAGGGTTTTACCTCATTGGTAAGATCAAGCTTTCAGGTGATTCTGATTCGAATAAAATATCTGTTACACGACTTCTTCTGGCGGTTGTGACATTCGCATTTACGATTTCTCTTATTCCTGGTCTGTGGGGGGCTCCATTAAAGTCACTTTCAGGATTTCTTCCGCCAATGTCTACACACAATTTCAACTTATTGGAAAAAGAGGCTGGTGGAAGTACCTGTGAAGAACCATTATATGATGATATCCTCGAGTGGCCACATGGACTTAAAGGCTACTTCGACTATGAGCAATCATTGGCCTGTGCCAAAGAACAAGGAAAACCCTTATTCATAGATTTCACCGGTCATGGTTGTGTCAATTGTCGTGAGATGGAACAACGCGTTTGGTCTGATCCCCAAGTATTAAAGAGGCTAAGCGAAAATTTTGTTTTGGTAGCCCTGTACGTGGATGACAGGACAAAACTTCCTCAGAATTCCTGGTATCCATCGACGTATGATGGCAAGACTAAGAAGACGATAGGACAACAGAATGCCGACTTCCAAATCACCAGGTTCAACAACAATGCACAGCCCTTTTATGTCATCCTCAATGAGGAGGGGGAGTTGTTGATTCAACCAAAAGCGTACGATCTGAACATTTCAAGATTTGTTGATTTTTTGGATCAAGCCTTGGAAAATCACAGAAAAAGCACAGTTTTACGGCTGAATTAGCTCAAAATACATTGAAAACTAAGTTTTGGCTGGTACTTACCAGCCTTACCATAGCGACGGTCTCATACTTTTACTTGTCTTTACCAGAGAAGGAAAAGAATGTAGAAAACATTCAAGTAGCCTCAACACCCATACCTGAGCCTACCCTTTTGTATGGTTTTCCCATCGATTCATTCGGTGTGATCAAAGGACGGGTGAAGTGGAATCAATTTCTGGCGGAGATTCTCGAAGAGCACAATATCTCCGGTCAAGCACTTTACGAGCTATCAAAAGCATCCAAAAAAGTGTATGACGTCCGAAAACTAAAAGCCGGAGCAGAATATGTAATTATCCACGATCGAGATTCACTAAAGACTGCACGTCAATTCATTTTTGAGCCCTCTCTTACGGAGTATGTGGTTTACAATTTTCAGGATTCCATCTATGCTCAAGTGAATCAAAAACCTGTCGAAATTGTGGAACGAACCCTGGCAGTTGAAATTAACTCCTCTATGTATGAGGCAATACTGGAACAGAATTCTTCTCCAATTCTCGTAAATCGTCTGGTTGATGTTTTTGCGTGGCAAGTTGATTTCTTTAGGATTGCAAAGGGAGACAAGCTTAAAGTGGTTTTTGAAGAACAGCTGGTTGATGGTGAGATATCAGACATCGGTGAGATCAAAGCTGCTTACTTTGAGCACATTGGTAAAGAATACTATGCAATACCATATGCCCACAAGGATAAGATCGACTTTTTTGATGAAGAAGGGAATAGTTTGCGAAAAACGTTTCTTCGTGCTCCGTTGAATTTCAAACGAATAAGCTCTCGTTACTCACCAAGAAGATTTCACCCGGTCCAGAGAAGATACAAAGCACATCTCGGTACGGACTATGCGGCCGCTACGGGCACTCCCATTCGAACAGTAGGAGATGGTGTGGTTTTAGAAGCGAGGTATCATGGAGGAAACGGCAACTATGTTAAGATCAAGCATAACAGCAATTACACGACCCAATACCTTCACATGTCAAAAATTGCTCGTGGGATACGTCCCGGAGTAAAAGTAAAACAAGGAGCAACAATTGGTTATGTTGGGCAAACGGGTCTTGCGAATGGCCCACATTTGTGTTTCAGGTTTTGGAAAAATGGCCGACAAGTAGATGCTTTGAAAGTCGATTTGCCCTCCTCGGAAGGAATAGACACCGCCAGTTTGGAAACATTCAAATTACATGCAGATTCCGTACGTGAAAGGCTGGATTTAATCAAATTTCCAGAGCCAGAACCTTTGCTTGCGTACATCAAATACCCCTTGCCGACAGTTGATTAACCTCATCTTATCGAAAAGGACGGCATGATGATGATCATTCTTTCGTTATTTCAACTATTTTTGGGTTAAACCCTAATTAATCACATGCTTAAAACAGCTTTAAGATCCTCATTAATCCTGTTTATTTTTCATGCAAATGCGCAAACATCCACAGATACGCTGGTAAATGTTTCAGGAAAAATATTCAGTGCGAAGGATTCATCTGTTGTAACTGCAAACATCCTTTATGAAAAGCTCCCATACTATGATGACATGGGTATGTTATCCTCAAATGGGGATGGTGCTTACTCGATGCCGCTTGTCAAAGGAAATACGTACAATATTTCAATAACAAAAACCGGATTCTTGAAATTTGATAAAGAAATTATCATTGTTGGCAACGGATCTTCTCTAGATCAAAATGAAGACTTTTATTTGCCTGTAGATGAGGTGGAATTAATCAAACTAGAGAATCTGATCTTTCCATCAGGTAGAGCCACTATTTCCAGTGAATCGTATAATGAACTGGACCAACTTGCCACTTGGATGAATGATAACCCTGCTATTATTATACAATTAGAAGGACACACAGATTTTCGTGGTAACGCTTCGGCAAACATGCAATTGTCAGAGGCCAGGGTTGTAGCAGTTAAAGAATACTTGGTTGATCAGAGAGTGAAAAAAGCAAGAATTCTTACAAAAGCTTTTGGAGGGACTCAACCACTTTCGAGAGAAGACACGTCCGAAGCTAAAGCACTCAACAGAAGGGTTGAAGTACGAGTTCTTCGCCGCTAATAACAAATTTAAAAATGAAAAAAATAATACTAATACTCCTGAGCTTCGCATTCGCTGGTGCGCTTTATGCTCAGGAAACAATTGTCTGGGGATCTGAAGTAGTAGATGTCTCCACTGAATATTCTCCTTACGAGTATTCTGCCATTCAGGCATTGCACCGACCAAATGTTCTGCCAAGAGGTGGAGAAAGTCCTAATGCCTGGCGCCCTAAGCGTACAGATAAAGAAGAGTTTATTGTTGTTGCTTTCACTGACCCGCTGAAGGCCAAACAAGTGGCAATTGCGGAATCCGAAAACCCAGGCGCTGTAAAAGAGGTTTACGCCTACGATACCGACTATAATGAGTACAAACTTTTTGATCTGACACCGAGAAATTTACCGATTGAAGCAAGGCTACTTAATCTGTTTTTTGAAGAAACTTCTTACAGGATCCAGGCAATTAAGGTAGTGCTGGATGGAAAAATCAGCCCAGGATACAATTCAATAGATGCAATTGGTATTTCTGCTTCTAATATTCCGATTAATGTTTTGATTGAACTGGCTCCTGGCATTAACACGTCTATCGAGGCAGATAAACTCAGTGAAAATGTAAATAGTACATATCCTGAGCACAGCCCAATAATCTCACCAGATGGCAAGAAAATGTATTTTTCCAGGCAATACCATCCTGATAATGTCGGTGGAGCAAATGACTCAGAAGATATCTGGGTTTCAGAATTGAACGAAGAAACAGGAGAGTGGTCTTTAGCCAAAAATGTTGGCCCGCCACTAAATACAAAAGGACCGAATTTCATAAGTTCAATTAGCATGGTGGGTGACAAAGAGGTTTTAATACTTGGAAACAGGTATGGAAAAGATGGCCGGATGTTTACCGGAGTCTCTATGGCCACAAGAGAAGGCGATACGTTTTCAGACCCGGTTGATGTTGAAATTGAAGATGAATATAATTACTCTCCTAATGCTGACTACTTTTTAGTTCCAGGAGGTGAAGCTATGTTGTTGTCTGCTGAAAGAGACGATTCATACGGAAAACGAGACCTTTACGTGAGCTACAAACAAAGAAATGGTAAATGGACTGTTCCTAAAAATCTTGGAAATACAATAAATACCACCGGTGAGGATGAGTCACCGTTTTTAGCCGCTGATCAAAAAACACTTTATTTCTCATCTGATGGATATAATGGCTATGGTGGTTCAGACATTTACGTCACAACAAAACTAGACGACACCTGGACCAATTGGACTCCTCCTGAAAATATGGGCTCAAGTATCAATAAAGATGGCGATGATGAGTATTTCAGTATTCCAAATGGCGGACAACATTTGTATTTCACAAGGGGCGAAAAAGGTGAAGACACTGATATTTTCAGCTTCAAAGTTGAAGATCTTTTTATTGAAGAAACACCAATTATATCCTCCGTTCAACACTTAATCCCACGACCTGTTTTCGTCACGGTAAGAGGTCGTGTCATTAATGCCAAAACCAACGAGCCAGCAGAAAATGCCCGGGTTATTATTGAAAGACTTCCAGAAGGAGAAGACTTAAATAATGTGAAAGCACATCCCAAAACGGGGGTATTCAATTTCACTGTAGGCGGTGGATTCCGATATGCAACCGTTGCTGAAGCTGAAGGCTATATTTCGCAGGACGGGGATTTTGATTTTAGAGAATACACCGAATCAGATACAATCGAAAAGAACCTGCTTATTTTCCCAATTGAAAAAGGAGAAAAAATCGTGCTACGAAATATTTTCTTTGATTTTGATAAATCTGTACTTAAAGAAGCCTCTTTCCCGGTGCTTCAAAGACTCATTGAGTATTTGAAAGACGATCAGATCAAAAGGATTGAAATTTCCGGGCACACGGATTCAGTAGGTCGTGACGAATATAATAAAGCCCTTTCCGGAAGAAGAGCTCAATCAGTCATCAACTACTTTATTCAAAATGGTATTTCAAAAGATCGACTTGAACTAAGTGCACAGGGAGAAAGTCAGCCATTAGTTTCAAATGATACTCCGGAAAACAGAGCTCAAAACAGACGAGTGGAATTCAAAATCCTGGAATAAGTTCTTAAATAGAAAAGAATTGGAAAGTCAGCTTTATTTAAGGCTGACTTTTTACTTTTATATAATGGACACGTTGGCACAATCCCGGATTCGCGAGCTTTTTGAAAGCTGCAAAAGAAAATCTCTTGAACTTCGAACATCGACATTAGCACACCGAAAAGCTAACCTTAGAAAACTTGAAACCTGGATCCTCAACAATCGGGCAGAAATTCACATGGCGGTCTATCGGGATTTGCAGAAGCCAACCCAGGAGACGGATGTAACTGAAATCTTTGTAGTCTTATCTGAAATCCGGAAAGCACGTAAGAACCTAAGGAGTTGGATGATGCCGGAGAGGGTTGGAAGTAGTATCGTTTTTATCGGTACTAAGGCCGAAAGCTGTCCTGAGCCTAAGGGGGCCTGCCTTATCATATCTCCATGGAATTATCCTTTTCAGCTCGCAATAGCACCGTTAGTTTCTGCCTTGGCAGCCGGTAACTCTGTTATTACTAAACCATCCGAATTTTCAGAAAACACCTCGAATCTCATTAAAAAGATGTGTGATGAATTGTTCGAAAGTGATGAAGTTGGCGTTGTGCTGGGAGCTGTTGATGAATCAAAAGAGTTGCTCTCATTACCGTTTGATCATATCTTTTTTACAGGAAGTCCAACAGTAGGCAAAATCGTGATGGAGGCCGCAGCAAAGAACCTGGCATCAGTCACTCTAGAACTTGGCGGGAAGTCTCCAACCATCGTGGATGAAACTGCTAACATTAAAGATGCTGCAACAAAAATTTCCTGGGGAAAATGGCTAAATGCAGGACAGGTATGTATCGCTCCAGATTATTTATTGGTTCATGAAAAGGTGAAACAAGAGTTGATTGAAGAATTGGTAGTTCAGTCCACAAAACTTTATGGGAATGAAGAGACCTATGCTGCCATAATTAGCAGAGAACATCACAACAGAATAAATGATCTGATGGCTGACGCCATTGAAAAAGGCGCCGATCTGGAATTTGGTGGAAAATCTGATAGAGCCAACCTTCGATTTACGCCGACATTACTTAGCAACGTGTCATCTGTCACCAGAGTGATGGAAGAGGAGATTTTCGGGCCCATTTTGCCTTTAATTTCTTACCAGACACTTGATGAGGCAATTGATATTATAAACAGTAAAGAGAAAGCACTTGCACTTTACATTTTTTCAAAAAGCAAACGCAACATCAAGAAGGTAAAAAAAGAAACCTCTTCAGGAATGATGGCCATCAACGACACAGTTATTCAATTCGGACATCCTGACCTTCCCATTGGGGGTGTCAATAATAGTGGGATTGGTAAAGCTCATGGATATCATGGCTTTATCGCATTCAGTAATCAAAAAGCGGTTCTCACACAAAGAATTGGATTGACCATGGCCAAAACGATTTATCCTCCCTTTGGTAAGCTTAAAAATTTTATAATTAACAGTATGATCAAGTATTTTTGACGCCTGTTAATCCTTTGTAGCAATGAAAAAAAATCTTCTTTTTTTCGTCATCACTCTTGTTGTTTCCTGTACTGGTACTCCTGAAAAGCCCAGGCCAGATGATTGGCAGGGGAACTGGAGGGCAGTTTGGGAAACACCACCCGAATCCTATCCCGGAATGGAGAACGTGGAATTCTCTATGACCGGGAATTTCATGTTCAGTGAGGATAGTCTGACCGTACAGGCCAATGGTTTTGATGGATGTATTTTTCATTCAGATACACTCACACATACCCAATCCTGGTATATTGTAAAAAGCATTGAAAGTGAAGACTCGCTTCTTGTCTCTTACAATGATCCTGATCAAGTCGGACTGACTTACAAAGTCAATTCAAAATCTGAGGATAAAATAGTATTACAAATGCTAGACGACATTTTTATAACACTTACCAAATAGACCTCAATAAAATTCGTTCTTCCTCTACTAGTTAGCTGCCATTCTAAGTAACTTGGTATTAAATTCTTCAGCCATGAAAAAAGTACTGATCATTCTAGGAATCCTTTTTGGGTTACTATTAATCGCTATCGTCACCGCACCAATTATTTTCAAAGATGATATCCAACAAGCCATCGATCAGGCAATGGACGACAACCTGAATGCGGAGGTGTTTTATGATCCCGATCAGTTCAGCCTATCTCTAATCAGCAATTTTCCTGACTTCACAGTCGGCCTGGGAGATTTTGGAATTGTTGGAATTGAAGAATTTGAGGAGGACACACTTGTCTCTATAAGCAGATTCCAAATTACAATAGATGTAATGTCCGCCATTTCAGGAGATCAAATAAAAATAAAAGAGGTTTTGTTGGATGAACCAAAGATTGAAATACTGGTAATGGAAAGTGGATTGGCTAACTACGACATAGCCAAAGAGAGCAGCTCAGAAGAAGAACCTGAAGCAACTGGAGAGCCAGAAGTAGCTGAAGATGGATCTACAGGAGACATAAGTATCGGAGTGGAGAAATGGACAATCACGAATGGTCAGCTTATTTACCTGGATCAATCCATGAACGTAGTTGCCACCATTCTTGGCTTAAACCATGAAGGATCGGGTGATTTTACATTGGAGGTGTTTGACATGCGAACCACCACCTCAATTGCCGGGGTTTTCTTTTCATTTGAAGGAGAAGAATACCTCGCCAACAAGAGATTCGAGGCAGATGTGAATCTTAATATGGATCTGGGACAGATGAAATTTACTTTCCTGGAAAACAGAATAGCCCTGAATGATTTTGCTGTAGTTGCTGATGGTTTTGTCAGCATGCCATCAGATGATATTGAGATGGACATAACTTTTGGTGGAAGTGACATTGATCTTAAGAGTATTTTGTCCTTGATCCCAGGTGCCTACCAGGAATACCTTGATGGGATCACTGCTTCAGGAACCATTGGATTTGATGGGTTAGTGAAAGGAACATTCAATGAAACATCGATGCCTGCAATTGCTGCCAGCTTATCTATTGAAAATGGGGGGATCACTTATGCAGAGTATCCCATTCCTATCGAA
This sequence comes from Cyclobacteriaceae bacterium, assembly GCA_028278585.1. Taxonomy (GTDB): domain Bacteria; phylum Bacteroidota; class Bacteroidia; order Cytophagales; family Cyclobacteriaceae; genus Ekhidna. The sequence continues at coordinate 14,811 of JANQEC010000412.1, forward strand.
GATATAGATATCCTGACCAGTTTCTCCTACCCTTCGGCCAATCTTAGTCAAACCAGTTTCAACATTGATAAATTCCACATGCTGGTAGATGGTGAGGAGTTCTCATCCTACCTAAAGTTCAAAAACCTGGAAGACTTCAATTGGGATTTCGGATTTGATGGCAATGCAGACCTGGAAAAAATCACAAAGATTGTTCCATTAGAGGGAATGGAGTTAAAAGGGAAGATAAATGCCAAGCTCAACACCGCAGGCAAAATGTCAGATGTGGAGGCTGAACGATTCGATCAACTTCCAACTTCGGGAAGTATGAGTATTGCCAATTTCTCATTCACAAGTGAGGACTTACCACAAGGTTTTAGCATTCGATCTGCTCAACTCGGTTTTAATCCATCGGAAATCAATCTGTCTGAGTTTGATGCCAAACTAGGAAATTCAGATTTAAGTCTGAACGGAAAAGTGACTAACTATTTGGCTTTTGCATTGAGTGAGAATGAAACGATTGTTGGCAATCTAAACTTCAATTCACAATTACTGGATTTAAATGAATGGATACCTGAAGAAGAGACAGAAGTGGTTGAGGATACAACAGAATATGAGCCGCTTGAAGTGGTTAAAATCCCAGAAACCATAGATTTTACACTCCAATCCAACATTAATAAAATAGCAGTATCAAATCTGTCTCTTGATAATTTCAAAGGACGGGTTTTGGTTAAAGATGGAGCAATCGTCCTGGAAGAGAATAGCTTCAATATGCTGGACGGAACTTTTGAGCTTACGGGATCATACCAAACAAAAGACCTTGATAAGCCAAAATATGACTTCAAATTCGATATCAAAGAGCTTTCCATCGCCAGCGCTTTTGGTTCATTTGAAACAATAAAGCAATATGTACCCATTGCTGAACAAGTAACTGGAAATTTTTCAACCAGCTTTTCTGTTGATGGAACACTTGGAGAGGATATGATGCCTTTGATGGATGAGATGAATCTATCCGGCTTGGTAAATATTGCTGAAGCCGCATTGGAAAGAGGAAATTTCATGAATAAGCTTTCTGCGATTGCTAGTCTAAAAGGCGGTTCTTCCGGAGGTGAACAAAAAAAGATCACATTGAAAGATGTTTTGGTTTCAACAGCAATCAGAAATGGTCGTTTTTTCGTAGAGCCGTTCGATCTAAATGTGAATGGCCAAAAAGCAACCCTGGGAGGTAGCAATAGTTTGGATGGCGAGTTGGATTATGCCATGCTTCTAAAGGACATCCCTACCGGAGCTATCGGAAGCGCATTGAATAGTGCTCTCAGTTCATTAACAGGTGGCAACAACTTGGTCTCCGATAAAATAGACTTGAACTTAGGCATTGTTGGAACGACAGATGATCCTAAAATCAATCTATTAAGCTCAAGTCCTTCTTCAAGTGGTGGTTCACAGGGAATAAAAGCTGCATTTCAAGAGCAGGTGAATTCCAAGGTTGAGGAAGAAAAAGCCAAAGCAGAGGCAGAACTTGCCCGTAAAAAGGCTGAAGCTAAAGCTAAAGCAAAAGCTGCCGCTGATTCTGCCAAGGCTGCTTTGGAGGCACAGAAAAAAGCCGCAGCGGATGCGGCAAAGAAGAAACTTGAAGAAGAAAAGAAAAAAGCAGAGGAAGCGGCTAAAAAGAAACTGAAAAGTTTATTCAAAAAGAAGGGTGGTGGGATTTAGTAGGAGAGTTGATTAGTTGAATTAGTGGGTTAGTTAATTAGTGGTTGTATATTTTTTCAACCTTGATCCAATTACCATTCAACCAATAAACTAGCTTCACCAATCAACTAACCTACCACCGCTGAAGCACCTGCATTCGATGTGCGTCGAGCTTCAAGAAAATAAACAATAGAAGGGTAAACGCCCATAGAGAAGATCCTCCGTAACTAAAAAATGGCAGAGGAATACCAATTACAGGGAAAAGCCCTATAGTCATTGCAATGTTCACTGCAAAATGGAAGAACAGAATCGAAACGACCCCAAAACCATAAATTCTGGAAAACACTGATTTTTGCCGTTCAGCGAGCATCACCAACCTCAATAAGAGTGTAGTAAAAAGGGCGATCAAAAATATACTTCCGATCCAGCCATGCTCTTCCCCGATAGTACAAAAAATAAAATCAGTTGTTTGTTCAGGAACAAAATCAAACTTGGTCTGAGTGCCCTGGAGAAACCCTTTCCCTGTTAATCCTCCGGAACCAATGGCAATTTTAGATTGTGTTACGTTCCATCCGGCTCCGAGGGGATCTATGTTGGGATTAATAAGGGACATAATTCTTCGCTGTTGATGCGGCTTTAAAACATCTGTCAAAACAAAGTCTACACTTCGAATGGATCCAATTATTATAACGCCAATCACGAATACCCATCCCAGCCGTCTTGGCCGTTTGGCATTGAGGCCGAGGCCGAGCAAAATTGCAACCGAAACAATCACCAAAAGTACGGTTTGACTTACCATTAAAGTCAGCAAGAAAATCAAGATGATACCTATTGCAACAATCGGGAGCATAGGGGGTAATCCTTCTCTAAACATAGGAATAAACAATGCGGCAAAAACCATTGCCGTTCCGGTATCCCCCTGAAGAACTGTCAAACTCATTGGCAAAAGCACAATTACAAAACTGATTCCAAGGGTTTTTAAGTTGGTTAATTTTTTTGTTGCATGCCCTAAATATTTAGCCAGTGCCAAAGACGTAGCAAACTTTGCAAACTCAGAAGGCTGTAGCCCAAAGCCGCCGAAACCAAACCAGGAACGAGAACCAGCAACTTCTTTCCCTGCTATTAAAACGAACAAGAGAAGGGCTAGTACAACCCCGTATACGATGAATGCAAACGAGTCAAAAAATCTGAAATCAAAAAAGAAAACTCCCCAGGCAAGTAAAATGGAAGTTGCAATCCAAATCATTTGCTTTCCAGAACTTGTTCCAAAATCAAAAAGGCTTTGATTTTGTTCCGGGTCGTATTCTGCTGCATAAATATTCAGCCACCCTAACAGCACGAGGGAAGAAAAGAGCAACACAGTTACCCAATCAATTTTCTGCGATAGTGGGTCTTGGCGCATGATTTAAATAAAGTTCCTTCGTAACATAATCTTCCAGCCAAGGTCGAGAAATTTCTCCAAAGATGTATTTCTCAGCAATCAAACTTGCAACAGAAACAGCAGCCCTTCCTCCTTGTCCTGCATTTTCTACGTATGCAGCTATAGCAATCTTTGAATCATATTTTGGTGCAAAGCCCATAAAACCAGAGTGATCTTCCCCATGTGGATTTTGAACGGTACTGGTTTTTCCACAGAGAAAAAGACTATCTCTGTATCCCCTGAAACCCGATCCTTGATTCACTACTTTCTCCATGCCATCGATGATGGTCTCATAATGTGCTGCATCGAATGGCAAAATTTCTTTTTCAATATTCGGATTGGGCCAATTGTTCACTTGCTGAACAACATGAGGGGTTATGAAGTACCCTCTGTTTGCCAAAATGGCGCCCAGGTTGGCCATTTGAAGCGGTGAAACCAGCAACTCTCCTTGACCTATGCTTAATGAACCAATGTTTGAATATTTCCATCGATTAACTCCGTAAAGCCGATCATAATATTCAATGCTTGGAACATTTCCCACAATTTCATTTGGGAGGTCAACTCCAAGCTTCCTTCCAATACCAAATTCCTTCACCAACTCTCTCCAGCGCTCAAAACCAATTCGGCTATCTAAAAAAGCGCTTTCTTCAGCGCCCTGCTGAACCATTCTTCTCATTACCAAATAGAAGTAGTTATTGGAAGAAAACTGTATGCCCTTCTCCATATCATATACTCCCGGGGGCGCCAGATCTCCTATGTTGGATCCGTCTGTAGTAATTTTTTCATCTTTTGTAACCACCCCCATGTGCATGGCGATAATTCCTTGCAATGTCTTGAACATAGATCCGGGCGGATACCTTGCTTGCAATGGTCGATTAAAAAGAGGTTTATTTTCATCCTGGATCAGGATTGGGAAATTTTTACTTAGCTCCTTCCCGCTTAAAAGAACAGGGTCATATGAAGGAGCAGAAACAAGTGCAAGAATGTTTCCTGTAGCGGGCTCAATGGCAACAACACTACCTACTTTTCCTTTCATCAGTTTTTCCGCATACCCCTGAATCTCAAGATCAATGGTTAGCTGAACATCCAGTCCGGGATCCGGTAAAGTGTCGAAACGACCTTGTCGGAAGTCGTCTTTTACTACCCCCTGAACATCTACTACTTTGTACGTCGCTCCACGTTTTCCCCTGAGAACTTCTTCGTATGATTTTTCCAGGCCGCCTATACCTATGTAGTCACCGGATTGGTAATATCCACTTGAATCTTTTTCAAGAAAATTACCACTTACTTCACCAACGTACCCGAGTACATTTGCTAGTCCATCTGTTTCGTAAGACCTTATTGTTCTTGGCAAAACGTAAAACCCAGGATAGCTCACAAGTTGATCCTGAAGGACCGCAAATAGTTCATTTGAGATTTGCTCAACAAATTGTGATGCCAAAATCGGGGAATATTCCCTGGCCTTCTTCATTTTGTTTTCAAAATCTTCGACCTCAATTCCTAATAGGTCGCAAAACTTCAATGTATCCTCAACTGTAGCCTCCTTGGGAACGACCATCAAATCGAAGACAGGTGAGTTGTAAACGATCAAACTATCCTTTGAATCATAGATCAACCCCCTATAGGGGTACTGGACTATTTTCTGAACAACGTTATTTTCCGCAGCAATTTTATAGTTCTCATCTAGTATCTGGATACTAAAAAGTCGAACCGAAAAAGTGATGACCACAAACAATATAAACGCCCGTATGACAAAAACTCGACTGCTCATTGTCTTCTTGATTTAGGGACGATCAAATAATTTAATACAAAAATGATCGTGAAACTAAAGAGTGAACTCAAGATCGTTTTTGAAATCAAAAGCCCAACCAAATGAAGTCCTCCATTTTCTACGAGAAAAATGATAAAATGGTGAATCAATACAAGTGGAAATACAAATAATATAAACCCGGTCTTTTTAATACTTATGTAATTGATATTCGTCAGCTCTTCAGTATCATCAATTACTATTTTCAACCACAAATCTCTAACATACATTATAAACACACACGCTCCCGCATGGATTCCTGGCGTGTTTGAAAAAACATCAACAATAAGTCCTATTAAAAACCCTGCTACTAATAAATATGGCCTGCTGATTCTAAATGGAAGAAGGATGAGAAAGCCTACATAAAAAAATCCAAATATCCGATCCCATAAAGTGATTCGATAGATCAATGGCAATTGGATCAGAAAGAGAGCAATGAAATTTGAGATCTGTTCACGGATGTTGATTCTGCTCATAACGCCTCAATACTATCTCTTTCCAATTTCATCTCATAAATCACGACAAAAACACTTGGCAATGAAGTAAAATCCACACTTAACTTGATTTTCGCTTCATAAAAAGTCATGTGGTCTTCAAGGTTAACATCCGAAACCACGCCCACGTCCACATTTGGAGGGAAAACAGAGTTAAACCCTGAGGTTACAATCGTATCTCCCACCTTCAATCCAATATGTCGCGGCACAAATTTCAAGCTTGCAATATCATAGGACTCCTGATCCCATTGTACAGAGCAATTTGTATTCGTTCTTTTGACCGTAGAAGACACCATCATTTGTGGGTGCAGCATTGAATAAACAGTAGCATACCGATTGGAAACTGATTTTACTTGTCCAACAACTCCCGCGGTTGAAATAACTCCCATTCCCGGAAGTATCCCTTGCTCCCGACCTCCCAAAATGGTTAGATAATTCGTGGATCTTCTGAAAGTGTTGTTAATTACCCTCGCCCCTTTAACATAATAAGTCTCAGATGGAATAGATAAACTATCAGGGACGGCAACATTGGCATTCAACCTGGCCTGAAGAAGTTCATTTTCAAGCATCAATTGCTCGTTTATTTCAATTAGGTCAAAATAGTCAGATACATTTTGAGAACTGGTAGAGATACGTGCAGACAGGGCATTACTCGAGTTCAGGAAGTCAGCATTTTGCCTTTGATTGAAGCTAACAATTAACCAGGCACAAACAATTTCAAGACCAAGAAATATGGCAAAGGTTCTTCTGCGGTATAGAAAGTCTAGTAGCTTTCTCATCCGCGAACTACGTCATTAAGACCGGCTTGTAATGTGTTAAGTTCTTAAGTGCATTTCCGGTACCACGCACTACTGCCCTCAATGGATCTTCTGCTATATGAATTGGAAGTTTTGTCTTCATCGCAAGTCTTCGGTCTAGCCCACGCAACATAGCTCCCCCACCAGTCAAATAAATCCCATTATCATAAATGTCAGCAGAAAGCTCCGGAGGTGAAATCTCAAGAGCCTTAAGAACAGCTTCTTCTATTTTGGAAACAGACTTATCAATCGCAAAAGCGATCTCTGAATATGAAATCTTGATAACCTTAGGAATACCGGTCATCAGATCACGACCTCTAATCTCATAGTCCTCAGGACCGTCTTCTAACTCAGTTAAAGCTGATCCCACTTCAATTTTTACTTTTTCGGCCGTTCGCTCACCAATAAGCAGGTTATGTTGTCTTCGCATATAATCAAGAATGTCCTTGTTAAAGGAATCTCCAGCTACACGAATTGATTGATCACACACAATACCACTCAATGCTATTACAGCGATCTCAGTTGTACCTCCCCCAATATCTACAACCATGCTACCTACTGGCTGATCTATATCTATTCCAATACCAATCGCTGCTGCTATCGGTTCGTGGATCATATAAACTTCTTTCGCACCGGCGTGCTCAGCTGAATCCCGAACAGCTCTTTTTTCAACTTCAGTAATTCCGGACGGAATACAAATGATCATCCTGTGTGAAGCCGGAAAAATTGACTTCTTCCCTCCATCCATCATTTTGATCATCCCACGAATCATGTGCTCAGCCGCATGGAAATCAGCGATTACTCCATCTTTAAGTGGTCGAATAGTTTTTATGTTCTCATGGGTTTTTTCATGCATCCGCATCGCCTGCTTTCCGATGGCCAACACCTTGTTGGAACTTTTATCAATCGCAATAATGGAAGGCTCATCAACCAAGACTGTGTCTTTGCTGATTATCAGTGTGTTAGCTGTTCCAAGATCAATTGCAATATCGCTTTGGAAAAAATCGAAAAGGCCCATTAATTATCACTCAAAATTTGCCACGAATTTAGTGCGAATTTGGTTAATGGGAGTTATCCACAATAAGCTAATGTGATTATTGTTCCGTCTTAAGAGTTTTTGCTCTCGAGTGCTTTAATCGTACGCATTCTTCCCCGTAGTTCACCGATCGTTTCTTTAGACAGTTCCATATAAATTCTAAAGCTATCGTTGGCCACCAATTCTTCACTGATCAACATTTCAAATGCCTTATTTTGGGAAGCTTGAACCGACTTGATCTTCTGAAGGCCTTCTTTGATATTGCTTATTTTGGGTATTGTATTTTTAACGGATAGCAACTCTTCATAAAATTCATCGACCTTGTCTTTCTTTTTCTGGGTCTGCCATTTGGTAAGAGAAACCAATCCTCCAATAATTGCGATAACGATCGAAAATACAACTCCACCTAATTCCGCATATCGCTCCAAAAAACTCGGCTCATCCCGATCAAGAAAAACCCTGGCACCTTCATGTAGTGGGAAATTAAGTTTAGACTGATCAAAATCTTCTCTCATTCCTTTATAAAGGAGAGGATCAATTGACGCGAAGGTTTGTCGATTCCTGAGCATAGTCTTGGTCAAATCGGTAACGGCAATAGTTCCCATTCCTGAACGAACCATCATTACCACATCAATCGATAGGGTTACTACAGGTTCATTGGTTAAATCTCCATATGTTTTTCTTGGGATTACAAAGGGATCAATTCTTGGATATTTCAAGGAAATACCTTCCACTGAAGATCCCCCCATCCCATAGGTACCAATGTCGTCAAATGAATAAAGTTCAAAATCCCTGAACCCCATGAGCTCATCCTCTGTCAGCAATGTTGAGAGCAATACAATCACTTCACTCTGGACAATGTTAAAGCCGATATTGATCCTGTTTTGGTCTAGCCCATAGAAATTGAAAAGATCCATCATCATATGGTATGATGGAGAGCCTCTTCTTCCTACAAAAACCGTCTTATCATAAATCAGTTCCTCAAAAGATTGTGGGTTAAGGTTCTTATCATAAAATATGTGAAGTACTTCCGAATAAAAGGAGAATGCAGAGTTTACCCCTTTCTGATACGGTATATAATTTTCAACCAGTGCAAAATCAACCCTGTCGCGAAGCAAACTATCAATGTTTGCGTTGGTATGCACCCCCTCTATAAGCTTAATATCAACGTTAAACTCTCCCTCAAGCACGCGCTTCATGTTCTCAGCTACCTCTGGATTCGGACCATCCGGATTATAGATAAATGAGTAAGTGACCGTGGTTGGATTACAGGATGCTAATACAAGCAAGAGTCCCAGAAAAAAAAATATCGATTGCTTCATATTCGAATTTTAACACAAACATTAACAATTACTGACAAATAAATTATGTCAATCCGTAGACACATGGTAAAAAATCAATTAAAAGCCGTTTTCCATTAAATTGCACTATTTTAGGAGTTATTAAAACACCGCTAGTAATCTAACTAAGATTTTTGAATGAAAAACGTTTCCTTCACGGATAAGCTCAAGTACAAATTTGACACCTTCGTTTCGAAAGGTACAATGAACATGATCAAGGGGCTGGCTATAGTCACGCTCGTTTTTGTTGTGCTTTTTGCCCTGAGTTTACTCGCTTTGGGGCTTCATCCGGATCATCAGATTCTGAACAATGACTTTGGAATATTTGAGTCCATCTGGGTGAATTTGACACATATGTTAGATCCTGGTACCGTTGGGGAGCACGAGGATAATTGGCCTTTCCAATCGTTCATGATGTTTGTGACCATTCTTGGTCTTGTTATCATTAGTGCATTGATTGGTTTGGTTTCCAATGGTATTCTCACGAAACTAGAAGATCTTAGGAAAGGACGCTCATTTGTGATTGAGGAGGACCATTTATTGCTTTTGGGCTGGTCTTCAAAAATATTTACCATTATTCCGGAAATTGTTGAAGCCAATGAAAATCAGAAGAGAGGTGTCATTGTCATCCTTGCTGATATGGATAAAGTGGAAATGGAGGATGAAATTAAGGACAAGGTTGGTGACACTGGCAATACCGTTGTAATATGCAGAACAGGTAATCCAATTGATGTTCATGATTTGCAGATTGCAAATCCCTACGACTCAAAATCCATTATCATTCTGGATAAAGACAATGAAAATTCTGATAGTCAGATCATCAAGACCATTGTTGCAATTGTGACAAATCCTGATAGAAGAGAAGAACCGTATCACATCACAGCGGAGATGGAGGACAAGAAAAACCTTGAAGTTGCTAAAATGGTTGGCGGTACGGAAGTAGAGCTTATTCTATCAGACGAGATCATCTCCCGTATTATGGTTCAGACCAGCCGTCAATCAGGCCTAAGTGTCGTGTACCAAGATCTGATGGATTTCGATGGTGATGAAATCTACTTCGAAGATGCACCATCTCTTTATGGGAAGACTTTTAGAGAATTATTATTTGCCTACGAAGATTCTTCTATCATGGGAATTCAATATGCTGACGAAACTGTTGAAGTTAATCCCCCGATGGATACCATTTTTGGCGATGGAGATAAAGTAATTGGGATCACTGCAGATGATGATACACTAATACCTAATGCAAGCCCTAACCTCGAACTTCATGAAAGTAATATTATATATACAGAACCTGAACCAGGAGATCCTGAAAAAATACTGATTGTCGGATGGAATGACAGGGCACGGTATATATTGAGGGAATTGGATAACTATGTGCCACTTGGATCTGTAGTAAAGGTTGTTTCCAAATTTGAGGATGCTGGCAAGATCATTGAAAAGCTCAATGAAACAGTACAACACATCAAGATCGAGTTTGAAGTTCAGGATACTACAGACAGAGAGACGTTGATGCATATGCATCTCGAGAACTATCACTTTATTATTCTCCTTTGTTACCAAACCTATTTCCCTATTCAAGAAGCTGATGCGCAGACCTTGATTACCTTGTTGCACCTCAGAAACTTCACTGAGCAGTACGGATATGAATACAAAATCGTAAGTGAAATGCTTGACATCAGAAACAGGCAGTTAGCTGATATTACAAGTGCTGATGATTTCATTGTGAGTGACAAGCTGTTGAGCTTGCTTATGAGTCAGGTGAGTGAGAATAAATACCTTATGCGTGTGTTCGAAGACCTTTTTGATGCGGACGGGTCAGAAATTTACATAAAGCCTGCCCGGGAATATGTCCAGGTTGGAGAGCCAATGAATTTTTATACGATTTTAGAATCGGCTGCCAGGAAAAATGAAGTTGCAATTGGTTACCGGGTTATAAGTAAAGCAAGGAGTGCGAACGACCAATACGGTGTTGTATTGAATCCTAAGAAATCTGATATTTTCACGCTAACTCCGGAAGATACGGTGATCGTACTTTCAGAGGATTAGCCGTTCATCAGGGCCTCTCTTATTTGCTTCATTGCGCGCCTCCGATAAAGCTTTTCGCTATGTGGAATTGGCCTGATATTTCTCACATAATCCAGCACATCAGACTTTTGATTCCTGTTCAGGGAACGCACTGAAGAGAGTATCTCTTTTTCTATGCCTAAATAATTCATTGAAAATGGTTTATATCTCCAGTGTAATGTACGCATGCTACTTTGGATGGTTTTTACCTCATTGTTTTATTTAGATTAACTTCTTGATTTAGTAGATAAGATGTTTTTACCAAGACATTAATAACTTGCACTGATTTTATTAGCTTAAACCAATATTTAACCAACAATACCCTATTTGAAAATGTCTAATCAAGCAGAAATTGAAGCGTTTGTTAACAAGGTTTCACTTAAGAGTCCCAATGAGCCAGAGTTCTTACAAGCTGTTCAGGAGGTAGCGGATAACATTATTCCATTTATTAACGAGAACCCCGTTTACAAGCAGGGAAACATCCTTGAAATGATGTGCGAGCCTGAAAGAGTATTCATGTTCCGGGTACCTTGGATTGATGATAAGGGAGAAACTCAAATCAACAGAGGATACCGGGTTCAGATGAATTCAGCTATTGGTCCTTACAAAGGAGGTTTGAGGTTTCACCCCACTGTAAATCTCAGTATTTTGAAATTTCTTGCTTTTGAACAAGTTTTCAAAAACAGCCTGACCACACTTCCTCTTGGTGGTGGTAAAGGTGGCGCTGACTTTGATCCAAAAGGCAAAAGTGATGTTGAAGTGATGAGGTTTTGTCAAAGCTTTATGACAGAGCTGGGCAAACACATTGGTGCCAATACAGATGTACCTGCTGGTGACATAGGTGTTGGTGGCCGCGAAATTGGATATCTATTCGGGCAGTACAAACGAATTCGCGGTGAATTCACCGGTGTTCTCACAGGAAAAAGTCTTGATTTTGGAGGTAGTCTTATCCGGCCTGAGGCAACAGGATATGGGTGTGTTTATTTCAGTGAGGAAATGTTGGCACATGTTGGAGATGGGCTAAAAGACAAAACTTGTCTTGTATCGGGGTCCGGAAACGTGGCTCAATATGCGATCGAAAAATTGATCCAGAGTGGAGCAAAAGTGGTGAGTATTTCTGATTCCTCTGGTTCCATTTATGATAAGGATGGAATCGACAAAGAAAGACTTGCCTTTATAAAAGAACTCAAAAATATAAAGAGAGGACGTGTAGGGGAATATGCTGATAAATTCCCGAGTGCAGAATTCCGAGCGGGAAAAACGCCTTGGGATATAAAATGTGATCTGGCATATCCATGTGCTACTCAAAATGAGCTTCAACTTGATGATGCAAAAACACTTATTGCCAATGGTTGCAAAGGGGTTTTTGAGGGTGCAAACATGCCTTGTACCATTGATGCGGTTGAGCTATTTAAAGAAAAGACGCTTCTATTTAGTCCTGGAAAAGCTTCAAATGCAGGCGGTGTAGCAACCTCCGGGCTTGAAATGACCCAAAACTCTCAAAGGCTGGCCTGGACCAGGGCAGAGGTCGATGAACGATTGAAGAATATCATGAAGAACATCCACGAAAATTGTGTTGAGTATGGGAAAACTGATACTGATTACGTAGACTATGTAAAAGGTGCGAACGTTGCTGGATTTGTGAAGGTGGCAGATGCAATGATCGCTCAAGGTTGTGTCTAAGTTTTTCTCAATGTGAAAAAGCTCTGAGCACGAGTTTCATTTTGAACTAAAGTTTTCAGGGGTTCGACAAGTTCGAACCCCTTTTTTATTTCCTCATAAATGGAGTTGGTAATTGCAAACCGCACGGCTCCATCAGGAAATTCGAACCTTCCGTTTTCAACTTGTACGCCAAGGTTGTTATCCATTATGGAATCCATGGAAACGTATATCATTCCTCCCGTATCCACTTGCTCCGACAAACACGACCACATTTCAAAAAAATCTTGTTCTGATTCTGCAAAGTGCAGCACTCGGCTGCATATAACCAGGTCAAAAGTTCCATAATCATTCATCGAATGAATATTCCCAACTTCAAATTTTGCCTTTGAGGTTGATATACTATTAGCCATGTATTGTGCCAGCAGAATTTTTGACTCATCTGAATCAATTCCCAGGTAGTCGTAACCTTCCTGGATAAAATAAATGGCGTTCCTCCCTTCTCCACATCCGGCATCCAGTATTCTTGCGTTTTTAGGGATTTTTCCCTTAAGGATCAGATCCAAAAGGAAAAGATCCATGTCTCCAAAATAATTGTTTATGTCCCGGATCTTATTCAAGAGAGATGTCAGTAGCGCAAAATGTCAATTTCTCTTCGAAATCCACCGGCTACTTCGTTGAATGGCATTATAATGATAAGGAGATCGTCTTCATATCCAGCAGTAATACTATTTAATTCCACGTCAGCCGAAATTTTTTCCATGCCCAACAAATTCGGAATTTTTATATCTCCCAATTGCATTTTATGGTAGATAAGCAAATTTTCACCATTCACCTCAACCTTAATATTTTCAGGATCTACGGATGGAATACTCACTTCCATACGATAATGATCCTCATTCTTAAATGTCTCAAAAGTTGGAAATATAGTTCCTCCATTGGCAGTGTTTAACAAATCTGCCGAATTAGCGAGGTTTCTTGTCATTAAATGATTAATTCTCATATCTTCATCCTTTCACTTCGAATTGATCTTTGCAAATCCCATTCCAATTATTAAACGAGACAGTTTGGCTGTTTAGTTTCTTCAAACATGCCAAGTTGACGGAAAATGTCTCAAAAAAGTCACACCTATAAAAGAAACGTATGGTGAAGTTTCTTGTCATTGATGTAGATAATCAAAATAATCACATGAATGAGCATAATACTCGGCTTAATCATTTGAGCCAATAGATTAAAAAGAGTAGCAATGCCTTATTTCAAAGACTCTTTAAACAAATGAAAAGGACACTTACTATTTTATTCTTAGTATCGCTTATTGGAGCGAACGCTCAAAAAACTCCCAAAACGCTAATTGACACTGATCCTGAGGAGATCTCTGGATTTGGTGCCGCATTATTTTCCTTTACAGGTATCGATGGCCAACTAACCACACTAACGGGAGGTGGTGGTGCAGTTATTTTTGATAACACGTTCTTCATTGGTGGATATGGTCTGGGGATGAGCGGCGATCGAAAAGTGACCGTAAATGGTGAATCACTGAACGCACATTATGGACACGGCGGTTTTTGGCTGGGATACATCATGAACCCTGTTGAAATGCTTCATTTAGGCGTGGATACTAAACTAGGATGGGGCGAAATCTCATACTCTGGAAATGATGCATTAAATGACAAAGTCTTCGTCTTTTATCCACAGCTGAATGGAGAAGTCAACCTTTCGTATTGGATGAAAATGAATGCAGGTGTTGGGTACCAAAAAACGATTGGAGTAGACGATTTTCATTTTAGCAAAACCGATTTTGACGGTCTTGCTTTTTCGATTTCGCTTATTTTCGGCTGGTTTAAGTAGATGATTTAGTTTAATTGGTTGATGGATCATCAAAGAAACTACAGGACAAGCTTCAATAGAAAATACACACCAATTCCAAGTAACATGATTCCCGGCACTTTGTGAACCAGAAATTTGTTGTCTGCAATTCTTGTGAACTTGCTTCCAAGTGCATTCACTGTCAGTAGCAAGCAAAATGTTCCGGCTGTAAGTCCGATCAGGTACATCCAAAAACAAAGGCCATCTACGGAGACCAACTCGTCATTTTCAAGATAGGTTGTAATAGCCAGCCAGAAAGGAATGGTCATCGGATTAAAAATCCCAAGCAATATCCCTCTGATGAAACCGTGACGTCCTTTTTCTCCTTTTACAATGACTGACTCGGAAGTCAGTTTTGAAAAAATGTTCCAAAGCCCTAACACAATAAGTGCGACCGATGTGATGATTTTAAAATAAGTTGAGAGTGTCGGGCTGCTTGTAAGCAGAATATGAAATTGAACGGTGAACCCCGCGTATACAAATTCAACAGCTGAGGCAGCAAAAGCCAGAAAGATAGCAGCTCTCCTCCGTTTTTGGATAGCGAGCTGCATCACGGAGACGTTGATCGTTCCAGGGGGTATTGACCCGATATAGCTTACTACAAAGGCGACAATAAGGGTTTGAATATTCATTTCTTGTAAAGAAGCCGGTTGTGATTTTTATGGTCTTTCCATTTCTGATAGCCATCCTTGAAAGACCAGTACGGAATACCTCTTTTGTGATTCAGGATGCTAATATCTGCCAAAACGCGCAAATGCCAAAGTATATCTCTATAGGCTCTGAACAACGAAAAACCGGGTTGATAGATGTGGCCAGGTTCAGATCCTGCACCATTGAGTTCGAGTATCTTGAAATTTTTGAGATCTCGTAAGTCATCCATAGAGTTGCAGCGTATATCAAACCGCCCAAAATATAAATCCGGGATCTCATCCGCTATTTGGCCTATAGCATTAGTCAGTCGTTCATCAATTTCATTTTCATCATTTAGAAATTTGGTCCCCCTGCAGTGATTTCCAATTGGTTCCACCAGAACTTTTTCTCCTTCTACTGGTATCTTGTTTCCCTCTTTTCTTAAAAAATCACTTGAGAGATCTGCAGTCAATACCGCTCGAGGGCTGTTTTTAAGTAATTGTATCACCGAAGATTTCCCATCTCCTACAACTGACAAAAATTCTTTTCTTACAATTGATGTAACACTGCCTTCCTGATCAGGATATCTTACATAGAAAATACCAAGCTCAATTGGAAAACTCACCAATTCTTGCAAGAGAAAGTCAACCGGGCATTCCCGAGCATACTTTTCAAGTTCTTCTCTGCTCCTCACTTTGCTTACCCATATTCCTCTCTCACCTATGTCAGGCTTGGCAATGATTGGATAACCGATGCTGTCTCCTTCTTCCAATGCTGCATCCAGGTCCCCTTCCCTGATGAGTTTTGTGATCGGGATGTACTTATTCGGGATGATGTCAAAAATCTCAGATTTTCGTTCCCCAAACATTCCTCCAAAATCTATTGAGGGGTTTGAAGCCGTGAAGAAGAAAATTGACCTGGCTCGAATAGCTAGCCAGCCGAAATAGAAAAAAACCGGAATGTAGAGAACCGAAAATGGCCAATACTCCCAATTGGTTAGTCTGATTTTCAGTTTGGAGAGCCAGGAAATTTTAGGCATTGGAACCAGCCTGGTACCTTATGGTTGAAGTAGCTACTCCAAAGTTTTCAGGAATCTGAATGTAATTCAAGGACTGTTTCACAGCAACTTTTAGAAGTGCCATATGATGAATTGCGTGCTCGATATTGTATGCCAATTCCCGATTGAAGCTACTCGGCATTTTTTCAAGTTCCCCTTCTCTTAGGGTATAATTTGCCTCAAACGAGACAGGAAAATCTTCTGATTGTGTAGACAGAAATTCTTGTATTGACTCTATTACACTGATTGCTAATGTGGAATCCGTCTCGATAAACTTATCATGCTTGCGATTATCATAATTAATCAGCCCATCATTTTTTGCATCGAACAGACATAGAAAAAATTCAAGTGTATGTCTTACATGCTGGCCAAATGTTGAATTGCTCAAAACGGGAAGTTGTCTGGAAAAATCTTCTTCCTTACAGTTTCGAATAATTTCTTTTAACTGACTTAGTAGTTCGGTTGCTGATGCTTGAAGCATGATAATTTTTTGAATGCACAAAAATAGAAATTCTCATTTAGAATGAGTGGTTTCTGCATAACAGATGTAAAACCAACGACTATTCCAGAAATGAGTTTAAAATTTGTTGTCAAAGGCCCTCCTCTCTTTCCAGGTTACCAATCGCTTTCCAAATCAGATCTGTCTCGAATCCCTTGCTTACCAGGAAAGCTAGTACTTTCTTTTTCCTTTCAGACGGCTTTTCTTCTTCCAGGGACAACCACTTCCTGTTGGCCAACGCTTGCAGTCTTTCAAAATATTTTCCTTTATCTATTCGATCCAAAGCAAGATCAACAATACTCGTTGCAAGCTGATGCTGGTAAATATTCGCTTTGATTTTTTGCTTTCCCCATGAATTGAACTCGAATTTGTCATTGCAATAGGCATTGGCGAACCGTTGTGGATCAACAAACCCTTCTTTAAAAAGTTGTGCAAGTACCTGATCTACTTGTTCCTCTCCTAATCCCCAGCTCTTAAGTTTGTCAAAAACTTCTTTGGGAGAACGTTCCTGGAAAGCGCAAAATCTCGCAGCTTTTTGTTTCGCTTCTACCAACTCGAGTTTTCGAGGCATTATTTTATGTAGCTTTTCCTCTTCAGGACGGTCTCCATGAAACTAATTTCATTTTTATTATTGAAAATCTTGAATGGAAGATAGATGAGCTGTGCCTTGCTTAGAAATAGGACAAAGTCATCCTTTCGTTTACTTGCTCTTTTGATTTGTTCCCATTTCACTGGCATCCCCTGGTTAGCGCTTACCTTCAGCATTATTTGCTGTGAAGTGATCTCATAAGAAAGTTTTTCAAACATAAATTTTCCTTGTTCTAGTTGAGTAACTCCCGCAAACTGAATCAACCAGAACAAAAAATAGAGAACTAAAGCGATACTCGGTCCTATGATCCACCAATTATTAGGGATCCAAAAGTAGCCTGCACAAATTGCTAAATAGATAAGTATTACCCACCATTGCTGCTTCAAAACTCCTTTGAAAGCAATTCCAATGTACTTTTTAGTTGGAAGCTTATATTTCTTCGTTCGTACGATCATTGATTAAATTTCTTTCCGCAAAAATGGTATGATTCTTTGAGCATTAAAAAGCTTTTAAGCTCATATCAAGGCTCTTGTAAGAATGTGTGAGCGCACCAACGGAAATGAAATCAACTCCGGACTCTGCTATGTCTGCAATGTTCTTTTCAGTGATACCGCCTGAGGCTTCTGTTTCAAATCGACCGCCAATCATCTGGATCGCTTGTTTTATTTCTGAAGGTAGCATGTTATCAAGCATTACCCGATGAACCTGACCCACTTCTATTACTTCTTCTAGCTCAGCTAAACTTCGTACCTCAATTTCGATTTTCAGTTCAAGCTTATTTTTCGTTAGGTAATCAACGGTATTTTTGATTGCATTCTTTATACCTCCGGCAAAATCCACATGGTTGTCTTTGAGCATGATCATATCGTAAAGACCAAACCGATGATTCAACCCTCCACCTATCACAACCGCCCACTTTTCTGCCAATCTAAATAATGGAGTCGTTTTCCTGGTGTCTAATAACCTCGCTTTCGTTCCTTTAATCAGACTGGTCATGTAATTGGTATAAGTGGCTATTGCACTCATACGCTGTAAGCAGTTCAACGCCAATCGTTCCGCTGCCAGAATGGATCTTGAATTCCCGGATACGATGAATCCTATGTCTCCATTCTCAACCATGTCCCCATCTCCTTTCTGGAAATCAACCTCAAGTGAATGATCCACAAAGTCAAAAATCCGATGTGCCATGTCCAACCCGGCAATCATTCCATCATCCTTGATAATTAATTGTGCCTTGCTCACAGCGCTTTCCGGAATTGAGCCCAAAGAAGAATGATCACCATCACCAATATCTTCGGCAAAAGCATTCTTTATGAAATTCCTGATGTTCTTATCAGTTAAGTATGGTGGATTCATGTAGAGATTAAGCGGTGTAAGACTAAATAAGTTACTCCTTACTGAAATTCAAAGTATCAATCAGGTAATTCTCCCCAATTTTCTTAATAAACATCACGACTCTGTAGGTACCCTTATCATGCACATACCTTCCAATATTATATTTCAACCCTTCGGGTGAGGAGCCCTGATGTATGTAGCTGAAGTTCTTGGCTGGATTCCTGGTAAAAAAATCCTTCAATACTACTTCTGCTTGTGCCTGGCTGTAGTTAGAGCTTTTTCCGTCAATTTTAATTTCTACGGTCGTGTTGCAATACTTTATTAGCTCCTTTGAACTACCTGATTTCATGGCCGTTCCAATCTCACTAATTATCGCATCTTCTCCCTGACCTAAGAACAATGACAAACAAACAAGTAAATACTTCATTGATTTAAAAAGTTAAGCTCCTTTGGAGTTGAACTAAAACCATGCCGAATTTACTTATTCGAAGATCGACATCAAAGTACACACCTCTATATTTGCCGATATGAACAAGAATGTGCTGCTTATGATCCTGGATGGTTGGGGGATTGCCAAAGACAAATCAGTTTCTGCAATAGATTCTGCAAGCACTCCCTTCATGGATCATCTTTTTTCTAATTATCCCCACAATACTCTGGAAGCATCGGGTCTTTCCGTGGGATTGCCTGAGGGACAAATGGGAAATTCAGAAGTAGGGCACATGAATATTGGGGCAGGAAGGGTCGTTTATCAAGATCTTGTGAAAATCAGCAATGCTGTTGTGGACGGCACTCTTGGGAAAAATGATACACTTCAGCATGCGATTAACTACTCGAAAAGTGAGGGCAAAGCCTTCCATCTCATAGGGCTCGTTTCTGACGGAGGAGTTCATTCGCATATCCAACATTTAAAAGGAATACTGGATGTTCTAGCTAACGAAAATGTTACAGATGTCTTTGTTCATGCCTTCACCGACGGACGTGATACAGACCCCCAGGGAGGAGTAACTTATATCAGGGAGCTTCTGTCGTACATGGAGAAAAGTACGGGGACGCTTTCAACGGTCATTGGAAGGTATTATGCGATGGATCGCGACAAGCGCTGGGAGCGTGTAAAGCTAGCTTACGACGCAATGGTGAACGGTGTTGGAGTAGAGACCACAGATCCGTTGACCGCTATGAGAGACTCCTATTCGAATGGAGTTACAGATGAATTCATTAAGCCAATCATTTGTTCAGATGTAAAAATTCAAGAGGGTGATGTTGTTCTGTGTTTCAATTTCCGAACGGACCGAGGAAGGCAAATTACCCAGGCCTTAACTCAGAAAGATTTTCCTGAACAGGGAATGTCCAAACTGGATCTTCATTACGTGACGCTCACTAACTACGATGATTCATTCAAGAATGTGAACGTGATGTTTGGGAAAGACAATTTAACCAAGACCCTGGGTGAGATTCTTGAGGCCCATAAGAAAAATCAAATCAGAATTGCAGAAACAGAAAAATACCCACACGTGACTTTTTTCTTTTCCGGAGGTCGGGAAGAGCCATTTCAAGGTGAAAAGAGGATCCTTTGTCCTTCACCCAAAGTAGCCACCTACGATTTGAAACCTGAAATGAGCGCAGAGGATATTCGTGATAAGATCATTCCTGAACTGAAAGCCAAATCTGCAAATTTCATATGCCTGAATTTTGCAAATCCGGACATGGTTGGGCATACGGGTGTTTTTGAGGCAGCGGTTAAGGCCTGCGAAACGGTAGACAAGTGCTCAGAAGCTGTTATCAACACTGCTCTTGAAAATGATTATCTAACCATCGTTATTGCTGATCATGGAAACTCAGATATCATGATCAATTCAGACGGCTCCCCAAATACTGCTCATACGACGAACCTTGTTCCCTTTATTGTGGTTGACAATACATTTAAGGGCGAGCTCAAAAGTGGTAAACTCGGTGATCTTGCACCAACCATTCTCAAGTTCATGGGAATTCCAACTCCTGATGAAATGACCGGAGATGTTTTGATTTAGATACTATGTTCCGATTTAAAGTTTTGAAGTTTTTTTCGATTTCATTGACCTTGATTCTTTCTGCATGTGGAAACATGAAGCCAAATGTGATTGAAGTAGCTTCTTATCCTGAAGTTGACCAGCTATTAACCAACCAAATTTCACTCTTGGATGGTAATGACTTGAACAAAGAAGTATGGCTAGATGGTAAAACAGAATCCAAACAATTGCAAATGGATTCGGCAGGCTGGAATGATGAGCTTTCGTTTCTTAAGGAGATCAATCCAAATCAGACGGAGTATGTTGGGGCTTTTGAGGAAAGTGAAACCGGAAATTCGCTTGTACTTAAACTCCAGGAAGGTGAAAAGGGAAGCCTAACGTATTTTTCCAGAACATCAGACGATGCTCTTCTTTCAATTACAGCTACAATCCATGAAGACAAGGATGTATATATCCACCACAAAGAAGTTGAGGTTAACCTTGTGAATGGTAAGATCATAGATTATCAAATCATTGGTTACCAGAAAATCTTACTAAAAGACACGATAAGGTTTAGAATCAAAGGATCTATCGTGAACTAAATCAGTGTTTCACTGCTAACATGGCAAGTGCCGTAGCTGCTGCTTCGTCTCCTTTGTTTCCATGTTTTCCTCCAGCTCGATCCAATGCTTGTTTAAGGGTATTGGTGGTAAGCACCCCAAAGATCACCGGTTTATCGTACTTCAAGCCTACATTGGTTATCCCGTTTGCAACCGCTTCACAAATGAAATCAAAATGCTTCGTCTCCTTTGTTTCCATGTTTTCCTCCAGCTCGATCCAATGCTTGTTTAAGGGTATTGGTGGTAAGCACCCCAAAGATCACCGGTTTATC
>JANQEC010000052.1 GCA_028278585.1 Cyclobacteriaceae bacterium
CTTTTACATACCCTAGCACAAGCTAAACAAAGGGTACCCATACCTTAACCCCCTATTTACGTAAGAAACTATTGAATTATTCTAAAGCGTGGATAGAAAACTAACGGATACGGAAAAAGTTAAACACAAAAAAAGTCGTGATCACTCCAGGAACCGACTGAATGGACCTACCTGGATATCATACCAGTCTCTGATCATCCGTTCAGTGCTTGTTGCATTCCTTGTCATCCCATTGATTGTGGATCATTTTGTGAAATCTCATGACACCCATATGGTTTGGAATCAAAGCCGGGGCATAGCTCCTGATCCCGAAAAACATGTTGAGCCAGTCCTTCAGGTCTACACTGCAAGAACACGGGGAATCAAGGGAGCATTTGCAGTACATTCCTGGATCGCAATCAAACCCAGGGGAGCCAAAAAATATGAAGTGAGTCAGGTTATTGGTTGGAGGCGAGATGGACTTGGCAATGTCCTTTTCCGGGAAAACATCGTCCCCGACCGAAGTTGGTACGGAAATGAGCCAAACCTGATACTTGATCTGCGTGGAGATGAAGTGGAGTCTATTATTCGTAAAGTGGATGCCGCGATCAAAGAGTACCCATGGGCAAAAAGGTACAAGGTTTACCCCGGTCCGAATAGCAATACATTCGTGGCATGGATCGGGTTGAAAGTTCCGGAACTTGGGCTTGACCTGCCTTCTACCGCGATTGGAAAAGACTGGAGGCCTTTGGAACATTCATTAGGGCTATCTGCCAGTGGCACAGGGGTTCAAGCTTCCCTTCTTGGATTACTGGGAACGAGTATTGGTTTCGAAGAAGGCTTTGAGCTTAACATTCTTGGTCTCAACCTGGAAATTGACTTATTCGATCTATCACTCGAAGTTCCTCTCTTTGGCAGATTCGGAACCATGTATGTGATCTGTTATGCGATCGTTTGGTTTTCTCTAAGGAGATGGCTGAGGAAATACAAGACAAAATATATACAGCTCTAAGTGGACTCTAACAGGTCTCGAAGTGAACTTGGGATAATGAACCACTTCCCCTAGAACCATCTAGTTATTTTACTCAATTTGATTTCAACAGAACCCACATAGTATATCTAACTATTAATTGGCAATTTGTTGGTCCATTAATAATAACTATGATACCAAGAGTTAAATCAAATTCAGAAAGATCGTTTCCAATCCTTTTTATGCTGCTTGTAGCCATCCTATTGATCGCTACGCTCTAAGACAAAGGTTTCTAAACATCAAGTTTCTAGTGTGCCAGGTATAAGTGTTAAGCTGATCTGATCTTTGAAATCAGTCCTTATTTGACACTATCATATCAAGAATCCTTAGGTACTCTCTCCGACCGGTTCTGCGTCTGTACTCGGCTTTGGTTTTGTGAGCAACAACCATGTTGTGTTTGGGAATAACCGTGATATACTGCCCGTATGCTCCCATTGCAGAGTAGGCACCTTCATAGTCAGGTAAATGTTTGCCTCCGTCCCAGATCCACCACATGTAGCCATAGCCAAAGTCTCCATCCCTCATTCGGGTCGGGTTCATTTCCTCCAGGGGTGTTATCAATGACCTGATCTTGTTGACCCAGGCCTCCGAAACTATTTGCTTGTCGCCCCATTTGCCATCATTAAGCATCAGTTGCCCAATTTTCGCCATGTCTCTTGTGGAAAGCCAGATATGATAGGCTTTGTTCCTGGATCTCGTGGTATCCCCGCTCTTCCTTTGTGCACCACGATCAAAGTCCTGCATACCCAGTGGAATGGCAAGATCGTCTCGAAGTGCATCGTAGATGTTGATACCAGTCTCCTGTTCAAAGACAGCTCCCGCAGCATTGAAGTCCCAATTGTTATAGAGGAAATATTCACCAGGTGTTTGCGAACCTCTCGGTGGCGCATCGGCAGAATTATCACCAGCGTTTGATGCCGGATGATAGATGCCTGAACGGGCGGTAATGAGGTGATCAATAGTGGCGGTTTTCTCTATATCCCGGAGTCCTTGTACATCATCCATTCCCAGATCCGCAAGCGTTTTATTAAGGTCAATCGTACCATTTTCTACGTACTTGCCATACAGCATGGCCAAAATGCTCTTGCGACAAGACGCCAGGTAGCTAAGTTCCTCAATGTCACCGTAGTCCAACACCATCTTTCCATCAATAACCACCACCAGCCCTGTGGTATTGCTGGAATCAACAACATATCGAAGCATATCACGAAGCTCTTGTTCATCGTAACCATGCTCTTCATAGTTTCCTTCTTCCCATGCCATGCCAGTTTCGGAAGCACCATTTTCAGTACCTGCATCATTTTGACTTTCAGGCACCGAACATGCTGAAAAGAAAATAGCAACAAGTAAAACAACATTGGTTATCCGGGAGAGCGACCTAGACCTAATCTTCATTTGGAGTGGAAATTGATTTGCATGAAAGTTACATATTTATTGCCTATCCGGTATTGATATTATCAAAATTGAGACTCAATCAATTTCAGATGAACCATCGTCAGTGCCATGCGAAATCAATACCGGATATGATGCGACAAAACTCATGTTCTTAGAAATGCTTTCGTGGAACAGTTTTTTAAAGAATGAATAGCGACTGGTAAGGAGAACAAGAAGTTCCGCCTTGCTTTCTCGCATGTAACTATCGATACCTTTAGCTACATTCTGGCTGATTGCGCGCTTGAATTCCAGTTCACTGGACCTCAACTTATCCTGGTATAAGTCCTTGAATGAATCAAAGATCTCTCTGCTCGTATCAGTTTCTTTTTCGCTCACATGGAGAACCGTGATTTGAGAGTTGAATTCTTTTGTTAACTCGACCAGATCCTGTAAGGCATCCACATCCTCTGTCTTATAATCGGAGGCATAAACAACATTCGCTAACTGATTAAAAGAACAACCTGCTGGCACTATGAGTAATGGACAAGAGGTTTTCCTTATCAAGCCAGAAGTATGTGTACCTAAAAAGAACTGGCTTATTTCCCGGGTCCCCCCTGTTCCCATAACCACTAAATCATAATTCCCATTTTCGATCTCTTCTCCTAGCGCATTTTCAACTGTTGGAGTAAAATCTTTAACTCTTGTTTCACAATCAATGGCAAAGTTCTCTTCTACCATTTCCCTGTATTGCTCTATATTATCAAGCAGCAAATCAAACTGTGTATTTGGAGTTGGAGGAAGTTCATCTCTTGTTTTTCCATTTTCAGGATCTTCAGCAATGTGCAACAAGGTAAGCTTGGCTTTGTAATGCTGAGCTAAATTAGCTGCGTACTCAACTGCATTATTTGCTACTTCAGAAAAATCAACGGGACAAACAATCTTTTTCATTTCTTTTCATTTAAAACCCACAATAAACCTTTGACATTGGCTTTCCATTTCGGAAAGAGGATAATCAGCCATATCTCCTCGATCGTTTCGACGATACTGAAGATGACAGCTGCATAAAACAGCCAATACTCTACTCCAAAGAAGAATAGCCACAGCATAAACGTCCCTTGCAATACAGCGGCCATTTTAGCCAGGTAGGTATGAAAGCTACTAGGCATTCCATAGCGCCAGTAAGCCAGAGAAAGTTGCAGGATGTAGAAGCCAAAAGCGAAAAGAAGAAGAAACAGTTGCTCTTTTACAAAAACGGTTTCGAATTTCACCATCCCAATAATACCTACTGTGAATGTTATTGCATCACCTATGCTATCAAGCTGAGCCCCTCTTTGTGTAACGATCTTCATTCTTCTGGCAAGAAAACCATCCAGGGCATCAGTCAGGAAGCTTATTAGCAACAGAATAGCAAAAAGCATTCGCTCATCCATAAATATGAGAACGATCAAAAAGGGCGCAGACAGGCTGCGATATAGCGAAAGCCAGTCAGGTGTGCTAAGCTTACGTTTCGGTGTTTTTATCCATTTTAACATTTTGAGATTTTGAGATTTAACTATTTAACTACCTGTATTTCATAAATTTGAAATGAACTCACGAACTAAAGCTTTGAACTGGTTATCAGTCATACTATCCGTGGTTTTTTGGAAAATAGCCGTGTTTTTAAATTCATGTCTATTTCCAAAATCTTCAAAGAGTTTATTCTTTGTTTCAGCCGGACCACATATAAGTAACATTTTGGCTCCCACAACCTTTTCCGCCACACGATCAAAATAGTCTTTCAGTTCATGGTTTTTCTTTTCCAAAAATTTACTTTCTGAAACAGCATCTTGTGGACCATAAGGAGTGGACGAACCGGAGCCTCCTTTTACATGGCCTACATCAATATTGGAGTTAATCTTAGCAAGTGATTGCTCTTCAAGGGTCTTTCCCTTCGTAATGATGGCTTCCCTGAGATCGATCCAAACACCAATGTGACTCATAGTTTCATGTTCAATTTTGAGTTCTCAAGTTCCGGCTTAAACAGAAATGTTGAAATGATATACTTCAAGCCGACCTCTGACTTAGATCAATCAAATGGTCTAATTGAACAACCTGTTGTTAATGACCATGATCACGGCACAGCATGACCACAGTCATTTCTTCCCATCAAGGTTAGTTTTAGCTTTGAGAAATGATAGAGCCTTACCTTATGAGATGGGCAGTTTCCAATGCGATTGCCTTAATTCTTCTTTTCCTGTGTTGGAAATATCCCAGGTATGGTCGTACCGGATTTGGAGTGATCTTTCTATCTGCCAGCATTGTTAATACGTTAACTTCCATTTATGGTCCACATGGCTACCTGGAGTACCGTCACTTTGCAATTTTTGAATTTTACAAAACGTTTATTGAAGGCTTTTTCGCTGACAACATTCGACTGATCGTACTAAGCATAGCGGCTGGTCAGCTGCTCATAGCAGTCGGAATATTTTATGGTAAACAACTTCTTAAGCCAGCGCTCGTAGGAGGCATCCTGTTTTCTTTGGCAATCATTCCTCTTGGTGTTGGTTCGGGCATGCCAGTTCCACTTATTATGATAATATCACTTTGGGTTTTGTACTCAAAACATTCCAAAAATCATATAAACGTCATTACCTAGGATTCAATTAATTGACTATTCATAACTGCTTCTTTTCGTCATTTTCGAAGCTCTCAAATCGGTATCCTTCGCCTGAAAGATTAGCAATGGAATATGGGTATGGTAAAAAAGCTTTTGGGTGACGCTCCCGAAGAATACTTTAAGCAAAGGATTCATTCTTGTTTTTGCTGCTGAAACAAGGTTAATATCCGTTTCATTCACATATTTCTCTAATTGATCTACAACATTACCCTCTTTTACCAGATGCCAGGTGATGGAGTTATCATGAATGGCCTGGTCTACTTTATATCTGAAATCGGTCATTAATTTATCTTCAAATTCCATATTCACTTCACCTGTCGCAACTCGCACGACATGCAACTCAGCATTGAACTTCCGAGCCAAGGGTATCATGAACTGAATGTCTTCAAGATCATTTTCGTGGTAGTCGATAGCAAAGGCTATTTTTTTAAGTGGTTGATATTTTGTTTCCTGTGGAATGACTAAAATAGGACATGATACCTTCTTAAGTACTTTACCAGTTGTGGTTCCAAAAATTATCTTGTCGATTGGACTAATACTCTCCGTTCCCATAATGATCAGATCTGGATTGTTTTGATCTGCATACTGGATGATGCTCTCACGGGCATAACCTTCAAGGTTGACATAGGCACATTCCACCTTGCCTTTATCCACTTCTGCGCACACAGACTCAAGAGATTTCTGGGCTTTGGATCTCAACTCCTCCAGTTCTTGATCATGACTTTCTGATGGGAATTCCGGAATTGCCGGGATGGTATGATACGCGTGGAATAAAGTGACTCTCGCATCCAATGATTCAGCAAAAGCTATGGCATAAGTTAAGGCATTTCTACTGACATCGGTGAAATCCAATGGGACCAATATGTTTTTCATGGCTTTTAATTTTCAGATCAATGTATGATCACTGTCCGAAAAAAAACATGACGTAAGCCATCCGTTAAAATGATAATTGTAAGGAAGAAGGCGGGATCGAGAACTAAGCCTGTACTTTCTTCTTATCAAGATATACGCTAAGGTCATAGAAGCTAATACCGGCTTCTTCCAGCTTTTTACTTAGCCGCTCATACATCATGATATGATCTTTGAAGTCAAGCTTGTCTTTGTCGAGGCTTTGGAAGTGAACATACTCAGCTGCAAGTTCACTAATGTTTGTGGCGATTTTCATTAGAGTGATTTCAATTATTGTAACTACACAGCTGGCAGGTAGTTGCAATTACGTCATATTACTTCGTTTGGTTATTACCCGATAATGGTTTTTCGATGAAATGAGACTGGTCTCCCATCTACAAGGCTGCATTTCAGTTTAACTTCTATAGCAATTCAACTAAATATTGCGACCCCCTTGGTGCAATCCGGATATACACTACGTCTTTTGTCCAACACGCGAATAAAATGCTCATGAATAAAACAGAAAGGATTCACTCACTGGATGCACTTCGTGCCATAATGATGATTCTCGGGATAGTACTTCATTCCTCTGAGACCTACAATTTAGGCAGGTCTACCATATGGCCTAAAGATCCTGTCGATACACATCTTTTCTTTAACTACCTGAGTTCAATCATCCATATTTTCAGGATGCCCATATTTTTTGTCATTGCTGGTTTTTTTGGTGCTATGCTATACGATGAGAGAGGCCCTGTTCGTATGATTAAAAATAGAATTTCAAGAATCGTTCTACCATTCGTTGTTTTCCTTCTTGTTTTGAATCCGGTTATCACTTTTGCAGCTCGATATACGACAGATTCGTTTAAAATTACGCTATCGGCTTTATCAACTGAATTCACTTTAATACCTGGAATCACGTATCATCTCTGGTTCCTTTATTACCTGATCCTACTAACATTCAGTACGTTCCTGCTTGCTGACCTACTTAAGCGCGTTCCATTTGTAACGCGTCTAATTTCAGTTTCTTTTCAGTGGATACTGAAAAGGCGTCTTTTGAATATCATTCTATTTTTCATAATTATATTCATTCTGCTGGTATGGATGTGGAATACCTGGGCTCCTACTCCGCTTGATTTTGCTGTGGATTTCAAAGTCTTCCTGTTTTATCTTTTCTTCTACTTATTTGGTTGGCTGCTTTTCAAATCCCGGGAATTACTGAACAGTTTTATGAAAAACGATTGGCTGTTTACCATTCTTGGTTTCTTGATTTATACGTCCAAATTCCTTGCTCGCGATTATATCAGTGATGTTCTGTATGGAACGCTAAATGCCCTTGTCGTGTGGTTGTTTGTTTTTGGAATAACAGGCCTTTTTCTTCGGTATGCTAGTATACATTCAAAAAGAATGCGGTACATCTCTGATTCATCCTATTGGGTTTATTTGATACACCTACCCCTAACCCTTTTCATTCCTGGGGTCATCGTTGATTGGCCAATTCCTGTATTGCTAAAATTTCTGATAGTAATGACACTCACAACTGTAATCTGCTTTTCAACTTATCATTACCTGGTGCGGGGAACTTTCATCGGGAAATTCCTGAATGGACGCAAGTATCCCATTAAGGTCAGTTCAGATCAGGCTGTTTGAGCATTCATCCATTTTCTAAACTCAGCAGCTCTTGTCCGGCTGATGGTTACTTCATCAGGATTTCCGTTCTCCATCGAAAGGCTAACCTGAATCTTACCATATTCCATCGCCTTCATGGATTGAACAATGCCGTGACTTACTATTGTCTGACGATTCGCCCTGAAAAAAACCCGGGGGTCTAGTTTCGACATTAATGCATCCAGGGACTGTGTATAAGGCAACCGTCTTCCCTCATTGGTTACAATCACAACCAGGCCGGATTGGCCAATGGCACATTTGATGTCTTCTTGTGTGATCAAATGCTGCGTTTTACCGACGGAAAGTTGTATGGGTTTTTGATCTTTATTTGAGATAACATATTGATTTGAAGCTTTTTTCCAATTGGAAAAAAAGAAGATTCCGGTATCTATCAATGTAAAGAAAAAAACAAGTGAGACCACACTTATATTTATAACCATCAAATCTCCAAACGCATAAAAACCACCATAGAATACATATGTCACTGAAATAACCAGTGCATTTAACGTAACGATAATAAAGAGCAGGTGTAGTCCCAGCTGAACAAGCATGCGTCGCTTCACTCCCACTGACCATGGAAGTTTTTTGTCCAGATTTTTTGTGATCAACCTTGTTCCTCCCAACAGAAAAATCGAGGCAACAATAGCATTAACGTATTCCTCAAGGCTGAACGATACAAGCGACCGTTGGTATTTAAAATCAAGAATGATGTTTATAAGAAGATTGCAAGAAATTCCTAATAGAAGAATGCTGATCCAACTCCATTTGAAGATTCTTTTCGTTGATAAAGTGAAAATGTTCTTCGTCTGCTTTGACCTGCCATTAAGCCTCAAAGATCTTGACTGTTCAATGCCTATCATTTTGAATTGATTTAACTCAAAGACAAGGAAGTATGTGGTACGTTTCCAAGCGCCAGGATATATTGTGATGTATAGGAATCAATGGGTCAGGTTTACTTAACATTTATTCCAGGATCAACTACCTCAACATTTTTCTTACTCAGCATTGAATGTGGAATATTCCTTCTGATATACTCTCCTAGTTTGTCAACATAGCGCTCCTTGTTACTGACGTTTCGTAAGATGATACTTATCTCGCGTGCTTTATTTGAAATCGGGCTTATGTTTTCTTCTTGCTGTTCGGTTAAACTTAATGTGGTTAACTCAGGCATAATGGTCATCCCTCCTTTTGTATCAACGATTCGCATCAATGCATCAATTGAATTACTGCGATAAACAAATCGCTTGTTCTTTCTGATTTTCTTCAAATCACAAAAATTATTGATTTGATCCCGAAAGCAGTTTCCCTCATTTAGTAACCATAGTTTGCTGTAATCTATGTTCTCCAGCGTCACGCTATGATCTTTTACCTGCCCGGATTGATAGAAAAAAAAACGCTCGTAGAATAATAATATCGACCGTATACCAGGTACATCTACAGGAGTGGAAATAAGCCCGGCATCCATTTCTCCATTCTTAACAGCTGCAATAACTTCATTTGTTGTCATCTCGTGTATGTCTAGCTTAAAGTCTGGAAAATCTAATTGCAGATCGTCGATAAAAAGTGGAACAATAAAAGGTGCGAGCGTTGGAATTATTCCAAGATTGAGCGTGTCATTGAAACCACTCTTTAATTCATTTGTAAATCCACGTAACACATCAAATCCTGCCACAATTTCTTCAGCCCTTGATAAAAAAACATGTCCTTCGGAGGTCAACTCAATTGGAGAGGTGGTTCGATCAAAAAGTGTGATCCCCAAGTCTTCTTCAAGCTTTTGGATCTGAAGGCTGAGTCCGGGCTGACTGATATCCAAATGTGTAGAAGCTCGCTTAAAAGTTCCGAATTTTTTGAGTGCTATGGCATACTTGAGTTGAGTGAAGGTCATATTAGTATTAGTTATGAGTTCACAATATATATAAATTTCTATTATGTCATTTTTAGTAAATTGTCTTACTGGCGTATTTAATAGAATCGAATGAATCTGGTAAGCATACAAGGAAAACTTGCTCCGGGGATGCAATTCAAGGGAGAAGATCTTCACGTATGCCATCAACTTATGAGAAGCCTCTCTGATAATCGGTATCTGGTAATTAGCTCAAGGTATAGAACAGACATTTTGTACGATAGTATCCTGGAGAAAAACCAATCCATTATCCGTCTTTGGTGTTTTTACAAAGGGAAAGACTTTGATGACGCCTGGTTGAAACGATTTTTCAGAACTTCCGGATCAAAAGACAGCCTGGAACACTTTTTCACCAGGCTTTTGCTCTTAAAGCGAATACCAACGTGGTACGACCTCTATATGAATGAGCTGAATCAGATACTCACCAATAACGATGGAAAAATAACAACCATGGTGGAGGAATGCCTTGAGATACTAACTGAGAAAAAAATATTTGCGCCTTACATCAGTCAGACAGATAATAAGAGGGAGCGCACTGAATATGCTGATACACGTAGCATAGTTTCTGAAGTTCTGTCCAGGTACAATTCGAATTAGTCCGATACTTTTATTACCACTTTCCCCTTGACATGTCCCTCACCAAAATGCTTAAAAGCTTCTGGCGTTTGTTCCAGAGAAAATACGCTATCAATCACTGGTTTAAGTTCTTCTTTTTCAATGAGTCCGATTATGTATGAAAGATCCTTGTTAGGCTGATGCCCGAGTATTCCCATCTTTTTGCTAGTAAACAAGGAAATAAAGGGTGCTACAAACATCGCTTGCAGAATCAAGTTACCAGGACCACCAATCATTCTGTACTCACCCCCGGGTTTTAACACACGTTTAAAATCGTAAAGGGAGTGATGACCAACAACATCAATAATGTAATCGTACCGCTTCGTGTTCTGTGTAAAATCCTCCTGTGTAAAATCAATTACATGATCAGCTCCCAGAGACCTCATCATCTCAAATTTAGACGACCTATCCACTCCGGTAATTTCAGCTCCAAACGCTTTAATGAATTGAATTGCGAAGGAGCCAACACCACCTCCCGCCCCATTGATCAGAACCTGGTCGTCAACCTGAATTTTTCTGAAATCTCTCGCGGCCTGTAGCGCCATAACACCTGCTTGAGGTAATGACGCTGCCACTTCAAATGAAAGACCTGATGGCTTAGGAGTAAACGCTTTTTCTTTTGCACAAACATATTCGGCAAACCCTCCCCAACCGAATTGGGAAATATCCCCAACTACTTCATCGCCAATTTTAAACCTTGTTGCATTCTTGCCTACTTGTTCTACAACACCTGAGATATCACATCCGATAATCTTTTTGATGGGCCTACGTAAGCCGCCGCCTACCAGGCGAACATAGAAAGGTTCCCCTCTAACCAGGTCCCAATCCCAGGAATTGATGGAAGCCGCACTGACTTTTACTCGAACCTCTTTGTCTTTCGGTATCGGACGTTCTACTTCTTCCAAACCCATGTTATCAGGTGAGCCGTATGCATAATAAGTTATGGCTTTCATCTTTTCATTCATGACGTCCTACTTTTAATATCAGCTCCCATTTTATCTCTTTCTTCGATCCATCACCCCAAACTTTGTTTAGCTCGGCTTCCAATTCCGGAACAGGATCTTTTCCTGTTTGATTAATGATTCTTTGAACGGCTGACCAACTACCAACAAGTCCTACAAGATCTTTTAAATACCATTTTTTATGCATTTCAAATTGGGGCACCTCAATTTCTTTAAAAGGAAAAAGGATCGTTTTGTAACCCTGATCTACTAATCTGTTTTCAGGTTGCCAGTATTCATCCACCACCTCATCATGAAACTTCCGGACGATAATATCTATTTCATTGGAAATTGAAGGCAATCGATAGGTCCATGCAGCTATGACTCCATTTGGTTTGAGTACGCGCTGAACCTCCGGGTAAAAACGATCAAACTGAAACCAATGTAGCGCCAGACCTATCGTTATAAGATCAACAGAATGATTCTTTAGAGAGGTGTGTTCAACTTGTTCAACCACATAGGTGATTTTCTCATGCCTCATCGCATTTTCAATTTGTTTTTCACTAGCGTCGGTTGCATAAATACGCTCGAAATAGTCAGTCAGCCCCACAGCAGCTTGACCATTGCCTGTACCGCAATCCCACGCAAGTTCATGCTCATCCGTAAGTGACGAGAGGAACTTGAACAATTCATCCGGATACGTTGGACGAAACTTCAAGTACTCATTTGATTGCTTGGAAAAATTATCTTTAAACAGATTCATTGAAAGAGATTATGTCCTATAGTTATGGCTACATTTCCAACCTTAGAGCCTCTCTGCACATACTTATGTGCCTCAATCATTTGTTCCATTGGATACCTTTTATCAATGACTGGCCTTAGTTTACCTGACTCTATGAGTTCTTTAAGGTAAACAAGGTCTTCAGCATGGTACTTTGCCAGAGAAAAAATGAATTTCTTCCTACTAATCATTGAGCTCCAAAGACCCTGAACAACTCGAATCACCCATGGAGTTGCAAGAATATATCGCCCATTCGAGTTCAGTGATTTCATAGCCCTGACTATGGAACTGTCGCCTACCACATCAAAGATCACATCATATGCGTCTCCATTCTTAGTGAAATCCTCCCTGGTATAATCAATTGTGTGATCGGCCCCAAGCTCCTGCAGTATATCCAATTTCTCTGTACTATCTACTCCTGTAACTTCAGCTCCATGCAGTTTAGCCAATTGTACGGCATACGTTCCAAAACATCCGGAAGCACCCTTAATTAAAATTTTCTGACCTGGTTGTAAGTTGGCCATTCGAATGTAATGCAGTGCATTAAGACCGGCTGTTGGCATGGAGGCAGCCTCCTCATACGATATATTAACAGGTTTCAAAGCCATCGCATACTTGGTATTGAGGCAAACGTATTCCGCGTAAGCTCCAAACTGAAGGCCAGTATCAGAGACAATCTGATCTCCTTTTTTGAAACCTGTTACATTCTTTCCTACTTCTTCTACTTCGCCTGCAAGTTCCATACCCAGAATGGGTCGTTTCGGTTTTGTCAGCCCAAAATAGATACGAAGCGGGAGCCAGAACAGCACATGCATTTCAAACCTTCTGATCTCACAATCGCCAGGTGTGACCGTTGCAGCGTGTATACGTATCAACAGCTCGTCATCCTTAGGGACTGGCTTCCTTGTCTCTCCTATTTTTAGAAGTTCAGGAGGACCATACTTGGTCCATAACACTGCTTTCATCTGCTCTTCCATCAATCAGGTAAGACTTCACAGAAAATCCCGCGCGAGCGAATTACCCGGATAAAATCTTTTTCGCAGCAATCCTCAAGTGTTACGATTTTGAGCACACGATCTACATCATGCATATCTACTGACCATCGGATAATCCCTTTCAGGTTTCTAAACACTGATGCCAGTACATTCATTTCCAGGTGTGAATCAATGTTTGTTTTAAATACAAAAATTTTCATGGTGGTTATTTCTTTTTAGGTTTTTCATTAAAGGAAAAAACTTCTTCCAGTGGAGTGTTAAAAACACGGGCCATCCGGAAGGCCAGCTCCAATGAAGGAGAATATTTGCCTTTTTCAATTGCCACTATTGTCTGTCTTGTCACTCCTACTTTTTCGGCAAGCTCCTGTTGTGTCATTTCATTGTTATGAAATCTTAGTGTTCGGATGTTGTTGGTCACTCTGTGCTCACCCATCACTAAATCCCCTTTCTATGAAAATACAGCTGAGACAGGTTGTCAAATACATCTGAAAGCACACCTGCTACAATCATGAAGATGAACATAGATCGTAAGGGCATTCCATAGGCGATCACTCCTAAGGCTCCAAGAAAGCCAAAACCAAAAACCATAAATGCATTTCTGGTAGATGTCAGCGCTATTATCCGATCTCGCTCATCCTCAAAAGCCGGCTGTTTCTCACTGGTGACCAACCGGTTCGTAATACTGAAGATGATGTGAACGATGATCTTACCTGCAATGGCGATCGGGATGATAAGCAACATTGTTTTTCCCCAAAACTGCAGCTCTTCATCTGCGCTCATCGTCAGGTTTCCATACTTGTTGTAAACGATCCAATAGTAAATTCCATAGATCAGGAGTGTGCTGATGATGTTTACAATACTTTTCTTTTCCTGGTAGTACATTTTTAACTTGTTGTCCTGTTTATTTTACTTTTAGTAAAGTATTACGGACACAAAGTTAATAATGTTTTACTTTATGTAAAGTATTTTTTACATTGAGTTAAAATTCATTTCCGTGAGATTGTCAGATCTTCGGCAACCACATCCCTATGGTAGCAATGAAAATCCCCATTCCTGTAACCAGTGTGGCTAAAATCAGTCCTACTGACATGGCAATTTTACCGATGGAATTACTGCTGGCCTTCGCATAGAAATAAAGTTCGAGAATGGCCAATGGAAGCAGGTATTGAGCAAAAGCAAGAAAAGTCAGAAAAGGTCCGGTGAATGTCTCCAGGTCGATACCAACAGGATTTTTATTAACACCAAGCCAAAACATAAGTCCTATCCGGTAAAACCAAACCGCACTGACAACCATGAACAATCTAAGTGTCCATTTTCGATGGGTTTTAAAATTGCGTGCAACAGCCGTACGCCATGCCAAAAGTCCGAAGGTAATAATCAATGCCGCATCAATTGTGTTTGCTACATATAGTATCACTCCACCTACCGTACCTCGTGTCCAGATCATGTATACTCCTGCGATGCTGACCAAAACAGCTGTTACCAGGTATATTCTGCCGCTTACCCGATGAAACTTAGGCACATATTTTCGTATTTGAGGAATCAGTTGGAGTGGCCCTCCTATCATTATCACTATGGCAATTAAAACATGTATGGCCATGGCCACATTGCCAATGGGATCTCCCTCGATTATACCGTGAGGTCCTCCTTGCCCCCATGCCTCTAAATTTCCCCGCAGGGCAGTACCTCCGTAAAATAGTACGAGATAAGCTGCAAATATCCATTGACCTGCCACTGCAACAATAACCCAGGCAGCTGCCGACAGACTTAAAAGATTAACACTTTTTCTCGTTCTCCCTGGTGCCGAAACGGCACGAGGAGCCATTGAAATTGAATTTTCCATTTCCTTAATTATTGAGTTTGACTTTTAAAATTGAGACCGGTCAGATGTAATTGCTAATGCTCTTCATATTTCTATTCTTGTCTGAGAGAGTCGACGGGATCATCGGTTAAAGCTTTGATCGTTTGGAAACTGATCGCGATGCCCACCACAAACATCACCGCCAGGGAAGCTCCAAGGTAAATCAAAGGACTAATGGTCGCCCTGTCCGCAAAACTCTGAAGCCAATAGTCAGTGGCGAGGTACGCCAATGGCCATGCGATCAAAGTTGCGATAATGACCAGCCGGGCTACTTCACTTGAGAGCAACCTGACCAATGCTGAAGCGCTGGCTCCCAATACTTTACGAATGCCAATTTCTTTTCTTCGTATGGAAGCTGTGTAAGTGATCAGTCCAATAAGGCCCATACATGCAATGAAGATAGAAAGTGTTGAAAATACGAGCAATATTTTCCCTGTAGACGCCTCTGACTTGTACAGGTTTTGATATTCCTCGTCAAGGAAAAAATACTGAAATGGTTTGCCGTTGGAATGCTCACCCCAGGTATCCTCAATATAGCCAACAGTCTGGAGTACGTTTTGGCTGGTACTCATTTTCACAGACAGATAGCCGTTCGCATCCGGCAGTAGTTCAAGAGAAACCGGAGCCACATTTTTGTGCAGAGACTCAACGTTGTAGTCCTTAATCACCCCGATGATCGTGATCTGCCCATCCTTGAATGCGGAAATCAGGGGCTTACCAATGGGGTCATCGAAACCGAATGCTTTAGCTGCGGATTCATTGAGGATCACAGCGTTGGAGTCGGATCTGTGGTCCTTCGAAAAGAACCTGCCAGCTACAAGTTCAAGTCCCATCAATTCCTGGTGTTCATAAGTAACCTGGTTGTTTTGGAACAAATACACTTGATTCTGACCTATTTTGCGATAAGAACGTATGTCATACGTCTTTCCCGGTATCGTTTCAGAGTTGGCCACCACTTTGATATTGGGGTTTTTTAGTAGTTCTCTTTTAAAAACCTCCAGGTTCTTCTGCAGCCAATCCGGTCGTTTCAATACAAGAACCTGATCCTTGTCAAAACCCAGGCTTTTTGTCAGCATGAATTCAATTTGATGATAGACAGCAAGCGTGCCGATGATTATAACTATGGACGCTGCAAATTGTACCGTCACTAAGACGTTACGCAACCATCCAGCCTTTCCCTTTGGTGTCAGGGTACCTTTGATAACATCTACTGGTTTAAAAGCAGATAGCACAAAAGAGGGATAAAATCCTGCCAAAATTCCTACAAGGATGCCAAGCCCCAGCATTCCACCTACTCCAACAAAGCTCGTAGTAAGATCGAAAGCCAATCCCTTACCAACCAGCTCCACGAAGGATGGGGTGAGGAAGAAAATAAGCATGATGCTCAACATGCTGGAGACGAGTGAAATCAAAATTGATTCAAGGAGAAATTGATAAACGAGCGCTCGTTTTGTGGATCCGATCACTTTTCTGACGCCTACCTCTTTTGCCCGGGTGGCTGAATGTGCGGTAGCAAGGTTGACGAAATTGAATATAGCAATGAATAAGATGATAACACCTATCAGACTATAGATGTATATATAAGCGATATTACCTGTCGGCTGCAATTCTTCCAGGGAAGCACCGGAATATAAATGTATGTCCTGGATCGGTGTAAGAACAAAATTTACAGAGCTTCCGGCTGCTTCCCATTCCTGAATTGATAATCCGGTATAATATTCAATTTCCGGAGCCATATGCAGATAGAACAGTTCCTTCATTTTCTTTTGAAGCGGCACGGGCTGCGCCCCGTCTCTCAACAGGGCGTAAACGTGTAAACTCCTGCCTATCCACCGGGGGGTGTTTCCGTAATCGGTCGAGTTCAATGAAGCCAGCATATCGAATTGAATGTGGGAATTAGGAGGCACATCCTCGACAACGCCCGTGACCTGATAGAGAATTGTATCCTCCTCTACTGTCAGGTTTTGACCTACAGGATCTTCATTACCAAAGTACTTTTTAGCGGATGATTGGGTCAGCACCAATGATTGAGGATTCGCAAGTGCAGTCCCTGGATTTCCTTTCAGCATTTTGAAATCAAAAACACTAAAAAGAGCAGAGTCAGCATAAAGCACCTCATCTTCGTTGAACTTATTCGTCCCTCTTCCAATCAAAAGCTGGCTGGCTTTTAAAATTCGCGTTGCACTTACAACTTCCGGATAATTATCTACCATGGCACGAGCCATCGGTGACGCAGTGGTGGCTTGTTCATTTACCTCATCATTCATAGCAGCCTTGTTACTGACCCTGTAAATCCGATCGTACTTTGAATGAAACCGGTCATAGCTGAGCTCATTAATGACGTACAATGAAATGAAGGCAAAGCTTGCAAGACCAATAGCAAGACCAGAAACATTAATTAGAAAATAGCTCTTGTTTTTAGCTAAATTTCTGATTGTTGTGAAATAAAAATTTTTAAGCATTGCTGAATTTGAGTTTTGACTTTGAAATAATTTCCACGCATAAGGCTGAAAACACCTTATGACATTCCAGACGTAGTATAAACGAGCTCTTAATTGCCCTTTTTCCTCTACACTCTCATAAAAGAATTCCTCCAGATCTCCGTGAAGTTCCTCGTACTTTTCTGGCTTGCAATACCATTTAAAAAAGGCATGAGCTAGTCTTGGTATTTTGATTTTCTTTCCCATATCAGGTGGCGACTATTTGATCACTGCTCTTCACTTTGGCTTTTGACAATCTAAATCGGGACATTAAAAACACACGAATGACCCAAAACAACATGGCAGCGATTACGACAATGACCGGCACGGCAAGAGCGAATGTTCCTTGCATGGACTCAGGAAACACCTGTTGTTGTCCGAGAAAAAAAGAGGCTGTTGCTATGTAAAGCGCGATACACATTCTCCACAGATGTCGGGCCACTCGTTGAGCACCATAGACACCTCCTTTTATCAGAACTTTCACATCAAGAGCAAACGCCAGGGTCACGATCACGCCAA
>JANQEC010000065.1 GCA_028278585.1 Cyclobacteriaceae bacterium
AAGTTCAAGGCATGCCAGGTTAGCAAGCCATACGAGTGTGGCTTCCTCCTTAGCCACTACATACTCCTTCAATCGTTCCTGCCCTAATCTTTTATAATCTATCCAGTCAGGCGTCCAATCCGGACGGTGCTTTTGGAAAAATTGTTCACCATAAATTCCATCCGGGAATCTTACCAACGACAAAGCCCGCCCTCTTATATGGTTTAGAATTGTAGGAGCTAGTTTAAGGTAATATTCTATAATTTGAGCTTTTACGATTCCATCATCAGGGTATAGCACTTTTTCCAGATTTGAGAGTTCAATCACCCGTTTTCCTACTTCCGCATGGATCTTTTGCTTAGCCATTGTTTAAATGATGGGTCACATTAAACTCTTTTAACGAAAATGAACTGCCATTGTAATCAAGAGAATAATAAGAACAGTTTTGATGTGGAAACCCATCCATGAAGTTTAATGGATAGTTTAAAAGCCAACATAATAATATCCTCAATGCTCTTCCATGCATACAAATCAGGATTTGTCCATCATCATTGTTTAATACTTGCTCTATCGCAGGTTTTTGTCTTTTCATCACTTCCAGCGGACTTTCACCGCCCCCAATTGACCGATCTAATTTTCCATTTCTCCAATCATTAATTGTGTCCGCATACATTTTTTTGGCTTCTGGAGTTGGCTCAGCACCTTCCTGGTCACCCCAACTAATTTCATCAAAACCTTCCAGGGCAATAGCTGATGTGGACAAAGGAGACAACGTTTCCCTTGTTCTAATCAATGACGATGAGTAGAAACGATTAAATGGAATGGATGAGAAATGGTTGCTGACCAAGTTCGATTGGATTCTCCCTGCTTCATTTAAAGACGAATCGACTCCTCTTCCCTGGACTCTTCCATTTTTGTTGAGATCCGTTTCACCATGCCTCAAAAGATAAATGCTTTTGGTTTTCAAATGTGTTTAGAGTTGGTTTGCAATTAAGATGAGTAAAGAAAGAATTTTTCCAGAACACGTCCAATTAGATGCGCTTAATGAAATGAGCAAAGGAAGCATGGTTGAGTACGTCGGGATTGAGTTTACTGGTATCGGGCCTGATTACCTCGAGGCAGAAATGCCTGTAGATCATCGAACAAAGCAACCCCTTGGCTTGTTGCATGGTGGAGCATCCGTCGTATTGGCAGAAACACTTGGAAGCGTGGGGGCAACCTTACTTTTGGAAATGAGTAAACAATATGCTGTTGGCCTGGAAATCAACACGAATCACATCAAATCCGCCAGAGAGGGAAAAGTGACAGGGAGAGCTACTCCTATTCATATCGGTAAGGGAACACATGTCTGGAGCATTGAATCTCGAAATGATGACGATGATCTCGTTGCAATCAGCAGAATTACAATGGCCATTTTGAATCATAAAAATTAATGGATCAATTAAAAGAAACATACTGGGGAATCAATCTTGAATCCATCGTCACAAAACTTCCAGGAAAGGGATATGCTTTTGCATATTGGAGAATGCCAAATTCAGAAGACAGAAACCTTATTGTAAGTCTATCTGAACCCAAAGTTCAAAAAAGCATCAATCAGCTTGATCCTGGCTTTCTGTTTAATCGTTTCAATGACAACCACCCAAAGACTCCATTGCACATCAAGGCTGATATTGTGTTTAAGGAGAATCAACCTCCTGTAATTGACCCAAGAATTAACGATAACCAACTGAGCGAATTTAAGCGCCGGCTGGAGTCAGATGAACAAAATGAATCATCAACAAAAGCAGTGATTTTGGAAGAGCGCTCGAGCTTTGAACAATTAGTAGAAGACGCAGTAGAGCACATAAAAGGAGGAGATTTAGATAAAGTTGTACTCTCAAGGTTTAAAGATGTAGAAGTTCCGCGGGACTTCTCTATTGCAGCTTTCTTTGATAAAATCTGTCAATCATACCCCAACGCATTCTGTAGTTTGACTCACATCGACGGGGAAGGATTGTGGATTGGAGCAAGTCCGGAATTGCTTATTTCTGATACCAATCAGCGCTTCAAAACTGCAGCTTTAGCCGGGACAAGGAAAATAGAAGATCAACCTCTGTCAGAGCTGGCCTGGACTCAGAAAGAAATAGAAGAGCAGGCTTTTGTTAGCAGGTATGTGATCAACTGTTTCAAGAAAATACGGTTAAGAGAATTCAATGAGCATGGTCCCAAAACAATCAAAGCGGGGAATCTCGCACATTTAAGAACAGAATTCGAAGTTGACTATAATGAGGTTCAGTTTGAGGGACTGGCAGACCAGATGCTTGATCTACTTCATCCTACATCCGCCGTTTGTGGAATGCCACTTGAGGAGGCTCAGCGTTTCATTAAAGCCAACGAAAACTACGATCGGGCCTTTTACTCGGGCTTTCTCGGACCAGTAAACTACAACGGGTCTACAGACCTGTTTGTGAACTTGAGATGCATGAATCTAACTAGAGATCATGCCCGGTTTTACGCAGGAGCCGGTATTACTGAAGACTCTAATCCTCAAAAAGAAAAGATGGAGACAGAACTTAAGATGGAAACACTTATGGGTCTTTTCCTTACTTAGAATGCTTTATCCAGTTGTCTTCAATACCTCGGAAGTCTGCTCAGCGTTTGGAGTGCAACATGCAGTATTATCTCCAGGTTCCAGAAATGCTCCACTCACAATTTCTTTTGCCCGAAACGACAACATAAAAAAATGGATCATTCCAGACGAACGATCTGCAGGCTTCATCGCACTTGGAATCGCTCAAAAATTAAAACAACCGGTCGTTCTTTGCTGCACTTCAGGGACAGCCCTACTCAACTATGCGCCTGCAATCGCAGAAGCTTTCTATAGAGAAATACCTTTGATTGTTATGTCGGCAGATCGTCCTCCGGAGCTCATAGATCAGCGTGATGGTCAGACAATACGACAATATGAGGTACTTAAAAACCATGTCAAGGAAACCTTTCAATTACCTGTTGTGAACATGGAAGAGGATGAACTCAACTATACTGGCACACTTATTTCCGGTCTGCAAACTGCACAACAATTACCCAGGGGGCCGGTTCATTTTAACATCCCGTTTCGTGAACCTTTCTATCCTTCTTCCGAACAGGAATTGAATTTCTCATCAGTTTCAAGCGTGGATATACAAGAACCATCATTTGAGCAGGTGCTGTATCCTCAACTAGACTTAACAAACAAAAAGGTTCTTGTTTTAATAGGACAAGAAAATTCGGACAAAAATCTTGAATCCTCCATTCGGAATATCCAATCTAAGATTCCAATCTTAAAATCTACATTGAGCAACTTAAATGTCAAATGTGTTAAACACATTGATCTGTTTCTCAATGATCAACCTGAACTAAAGCCTGACGTATTGATTACCTCCGGACTATCCGTTCTTTCCAAGAAGTTGAAGTCTTTTCTGAGAAAGCGTAAACCTGAAGCGCATTTTCATTTCGATCCGGCTGGAATTGAGGTAGATACTTATGGAACACAGCCTGAAGTGATCAAAGCCCCTTTGTATTTATTCCTTGAAAAACTGGATTTCAGTTCTGTTTCTATTGAATACCATGAGACTTGGAAGAACCTCTCGAATAGAGCCCATGATCTTCTTGAGTCATTTATGTCCTCGGTTGATTTCAGTGAAACGGCCGCTTACCATACGGTTTTGCAAACGCTTCCTGAAAATATAGAATTGCACCTGGGGAACTCTATGCCAGTTCGATTCGCTGAAATACTCGGAACGGAGCCCGCCATTGAAGCCTGGAGTAATCGGGGAACAAGTGGTATTGATGGAACTTCATCAACTGCTCTTGGCACCAGTCTTGTGTCAGACAAATTGAACCTTCTACTAACTGGTGATCTCGCATTCTTGTATGACAGAAATGCTTTTTTTCATAATTATCAGTGTTCAAATCTGCGAGTGATTGTAGTAAACAATCTGGGCGGCGGAATCTTTCGGCTAATCGATGGACCTA
This sequence comes from Cyclobacteriaceae bacterium, assembly GCA_028278585.1. GTDB lineage: Bacteria > Bacteroidota > Bacteroidia > Cytophagales > Cyclobacteriaceae > Ekhidna. The sequence goes on from JANQEC010000065.1 coordinate 3,973, forward strand.
ATGACCTTCCTGAATTGGAAGAATATTTTGAAACGAGACATAACAGAACAGCTGAATATATTTGTCAGGAGAATCATATTGAATATTCCCAGGTAAAGAATTTTGAGGAATTGACAAATGGACTCCAGGGTTTTTTTGATGATTCTAAGAACACCAAACTCCTGGAAATATTCACAGACCCAAAGACCAACGGGAAAGTTTTTAAAGCACTAAAACAACACATCCATGAGCAAATCAACAATTAACTGGTCTTCTGCAACCGATTTTGAGGACATCACCTACAAGAAAAGTGGAAAGGTTGCTCGAATAGCATTTAACAGGCCTGAGGTAAGGAATGCCTTTCGACCAAAGACTGTTGCAGAGCTCTATAAGGCATTTCTGGATGCCAATGAAGATACGAATATTGGTGTAGTGCTTTTCAGTGGGGAGGGGCCATCTCCCAAAGATGGTATTTACTCTTTTTGTAGTGGAGGTGATCAGAGAGCACGCGGACATCAAGGTTACGTGGATGATGACGGAATGCCACGGCTTAACATCCTGGAAGTTCAACGGCTGATTCGGTTTATGCCTAAAGTGGTCATCGCAGTTGTGCCAGGCTGGGCAGTTGGTGGAGGGCATAGCTTGCATGTTGTATGTGACCTCACACTGGCGAGCAAGGAACATGCTATTTTCAAACAAACCGACGCAGATGTAACCAGTTTTGATGGTGGCTATGGATCAGCCTACCTGGCCAAAATGGTTGGGCAAAAAAAAGCAAGGGAAATATTTTTCTTGGGTAGAAATTACTCTGCGCAGGAAGCCTTTGAAATGGGGATGGTCAATGCGGTCATCCCTCATAATAATTTGGAAGAAACAGCCTATCAATGGGCCCTGGAAATATTAGGAAAATCTCCTACTTCGATCAAAATGCTCAAGTTTGCGCTTAACCTCACTGATGATGGCATGGTGGGGCAACAAGTGTTTGCTGGTGAGGCAACCAGGTTGGCATATATGACTGACGAAGCTAAAGAAGGAAGAAATGCATTCCTTGAAAAGCGGAAGCCTAATTTTGATGACATAAAGTGGATTCCTTGATCAGGGTTGTGATCTAATCCTATAGCAGCAGCGTATCACACCTGAATGATCAGGGTTAGAGGCTTTTCAACAGCCTTTCCCTTTTAAAACAACCTTATCTTCCTTGTAATCGACGGTCAGGTTAAATGTCCTGGCAACTATCTCAATTGCATCTTTGGCGTTTCGTTCTTTGAACGTGGATGTGAGATTACACTTCTTCAGCGCTTCGTTTTCAAATTCAATGTCTATTCCATAAACATCCTCAAGAACTGCTTCCACATTTGACATTTGCGCTCGCTCAAAGACCAACGTTTTTGTTTTCCACGCGAGATAATTCACGTTCGTATTGTTCTGCTTAATGATCCCTTTTCCGCGTTTCTTCACAGTACCCATTTCACCTTCTGTCAGCTTGACTGATAAATCAGTGTTCCCCTTTTCACCTGGTTTTATGAGCGCTACCAAACCAGATTCCACACACACTTCCGTTTTCTCCGTTGTGGCATCTATTACAAATGAAGTTCCGAGAACCTCAATTCTCGCATTATCTGTTGTTATAATGAATGGACGAGTCTCGTCTCGCTTTATATTGAAGTAAGCCTTGCCGCTTAGTCTTACTTCTCTTACCTCATCAGTAATATTGACTGACTGAATGGTTGATTCTCCATGTAATGTAATTTCACTACCATCAGACAATAGTTGGGAGCCTTCGTTTTGATTAACCCCAAGGCTTAAGTTTATCGCAAATGCAAGTCCTATAACGACAACAGCGGCAGCAGCATATTTTATCCAGCTGAACCTAACAGCCACATTTTTGCCTTCTGGTTTTCGCAAAATATCTTCCAGAACTGCAGTATTGGGAGCTGGATTGGCCTGCATCGAAATCCAAATATTCTTTGCCTCAAAGAACTGTTTTGAGTTATCAATCGATTCATTACGCCAGGAATTGATATAATCTATTTCGTCCTGCGTGCTTTCACCAGAAAAATATTTTGCTAATTTTTCGTTCATATTGTTCTTTCTGTCTGATTTTTAACAACTTACACGTCAAATTACCCCTACTCTAATTATTAAAATTATCAAATTTTGGGTCATAATTTATGGGAACCAGGTTAGCGAGCCTTTCCCAGGACCAATACCCATAAGTTGATATTGCAAATCTATCAACAACTTGCCCATTTAAATCAATTCTAACAGGCCCATGTAACAATCCAAGTAAAGAAATTTGCTTGCCTGGAGCACGGTTCAGCATCTTGTTCTCATCAATGTAGTCACCATAGATAACTGAAGCAGATTGCCCATCCAATAAGAAATTGATACTTTCCTTCTCCTTGGTATAAACCACGAGTAAATAATTATTGAATTCCAATTCCCAATGATCTCCTTTAAACACAAGTATATCACCCTCATGAAGCTCCTCAAGCTTCTTGTAATTGACTTTATCAATACTTCTGGTTTCATATACTCGAAATCCATCTTTACGCAACCCATTTCTCAACAAAGATTTTTTAAAATGATTCCATGAACCCAGGTAACTTTTTTTCCTTTCGTTTTTAACCATGTGCTTAGAATGATTTGTCAAGTCAAGGTTGTTTTGAAATTTCATCTGGCCTCTGTACCTGAGATCATTACCTTTTCTTTCAAACGACTCCAGAAAATAGGTAATTTGGTAGGCCATGGCCTTATTGACAATATTAATAGGCGCGGAAGTGTGGGCAGTTAATTTGTTTGATGTTTCATCATAGCTAAAATTGATTACTTCCGGGTTGGTGATCGTACACTGTTTGGCATTTTTGGATGTTCCAAAAAGATCATTTTTGAAAAGCGTAAAGTAAAGAGGCCAATCTTTTACATCGTTTGAAATTCGATTCGAAACGACTTCTATCTCATCAAGCTGATCGACGGAAAGTATCATGTTATGATCCTGGATCCTGGATCCGCCGTTATTTTCTGTCAAATTGTAGACACCATTTTCATAACCGATGTAGGAGAATACCAAATTATAATTACCAGGTGGAATCTTGTCTATGAAATACTTGCCCTCCGCATCGGAAGAAGTACCAATAGTTGTACCATCCAGAAAGATGTTTACTCCAACAAGGGGATCACTATTCTCATCCAATACATTTCCACTAATATTGAAAACCTTCTTTCTTTTAACTACTGGCGGGGGCGATTCATAATTGATTATTATTTGTTCCTTAAAAAAGGAATACTTAAGACCTGTACCAACTAAAAGTTCTGAGAGAAACTGATCAATTAAAATATCCTTTGTTGTAATTGTAAATCGATTTCCGGAAGGCAGAAGGTCAGAATTATAACTAAAAAAATAGCCAGTCTTTGCGGACAATGAATCAAAAATTACAGATAACTCTTCATTTTCAAAATTTAATGTGATCCCTGCATTTTTGTTTTGGGAAAAACTTATGAATACATTCAATAGCAATAAGAGTAAAAAGCTATGACGCACCAATTTTATGTTTTAGATCAGCTAATTTTTCGCGCAATACTTTGAGTGCTTTACCCATTTGGACCTCTACAGTCTTAACCGAAATACCAAGATGTTCTGCAATTTCCTGGTATTTCAGTCCCTCAAACCTACTTAACTTAAAGATCTCTGAGCACCTGGGCGGCAAATTATCTATTTCGCCAAGTATCCGATTCCTAAGCAAATCAGGATCTTCAGAGTCAAAAATGTTCTCACTTGATGATTCCATGAATTGAATCATATACTGCCTATATGAATCTTTCACTTTTTCATGTTTTAATGCATTCAAGCAAGAATTGTGCACAGATCGATACAAATAGCTTTTTACTGAGGAATCTGGTGATAGGGTATCACATTTTTCCCAAAACTTTACAAAGACTTCCTGGGTTATCTCTTCAGCATCTTCCCTGGTATCCATAAAGCGAGCTGCATAAAGTACCATCGTTCCATAGTACTCGGAGAATATAAGTTCGAATGCACTCTTATCTTTGTCAATCAGTCTGCCAACAATGATCTCTTCGTTATCCAATTGAATAAATGGTTGTACGGTTTAAAAAATGCGAACTAAAGATAGATCAAATTCATAAAGAAGAATTTTCGCATGAAAGTTTTGTCGAGCATGAAATTAAAGTAATTGAGTTAATCAAGGGATGGCTAAAAAATGATCCGTATTTTGAGTTCAAAACTTCTGGTTCTACAGGAAAAGCCAGATCTATACACATTGAACGGGAAAAGATAGAGTATAGCTGTAAAACCACAATGGAGAAGCTTGATCCTCATCATAAATTCAGAACCAGCTTGCTTTGTATCAACCCGGAAATGATCGGTGGAGCCATGGTTGTTTTTCGAGCTTTGATCTGGGGTCTGGACTTGCACGTGATCAAACCTTCATCTAATCCATTTGAATTGGTTGGAAACGAATCCAAATTTGATTTAACCTCTATGGTTCCTCTTCAATTGCAAGATATTCAAGGAAACCGGCTGGACTGTTTTAATACAATTCTCGTTGGTGGTGGCCATTATCCAAATGAATTACTCAGTAGAACAAGCACCAAAATCTACTTGACATTTGGGATGACAGAAACAGTATCTCATTTTGCCTTAAAACTCATGGGTGAAGACACATTTGACTGTTTGGGAGACATAAATATCGAAGAACAACCAGATAAAAAGCTTGCAATTCGAGGCACTTTGACAAATCATAAATTATTGATTACCAATGATTTAATAGAATTCATCTCAACTAAAAAATTTAATTGGATAGGTAGATCTGATTTTATTATCAACTCGGGAGGAATTAAAATAAGCCCAGAGGAAGTTGAAGATAAATTAGTGAGTGTGCTGGATAGAAAATTCATCATATCTCATCTTCCGGATGATGTGTTAGGAAACAAGGTAGTCCTTATTGTGGAAGGAGAGTCATTCAATGTTAATGATGAGTTTGCTGTTTTGGAACGATATCAAAGGCCAAAAGAAGTACACTTTGTCAGAACATTTGTCCACACACCTTCACAGAAGATTGATAGAATTAAAACCAGGGAACTTCTCCTTAAATCATTGAACTACCGATCATAAAAGACTCAGATAGTAAAAGATTCTATCCGTTTAATTAGTTTTGAAGTTTTCAATATCAACCAATTCACGTGAAAAATTTAGATTATATAGGGAAACTGATGTTCTTTGTTCCCATGGCTTATTTCGGTTTCGGTCACTTGTCAAACACCAATGAGATGGCTGAAATTGTGCCTGATTTCTTGCCAATGCCGGTTCTCTGGGTTTTGCTCACGGGGATGGGGTTGGTCTTGTCTGCCATAGCAATTATAATAGGGATTAAAGCCCGACTTGCTTCTCAGCTTCTAGGATTGATGTTGCTCCTATTTGCAGTTATGATCCATTTACCCGCAGGACTTCAAGGAGATCAAGCTGAGCTGTTCGAGTTTTTTGAAAACTTTGCATTAGCCGGTGCAGCTTTGTATATTAGCTCGCATCTAAAGAACACACATTAACCTAAGTGTTTACATATGAAGAGAGCCTGCTCACAGAATGTGGGTAGGTTTTTTGTTAAAACAGCGTGTAATTACCTCCTTTCCTGAATTTCGAGCAATCTAAATTGGCCAGTGCTTCATTTTTAAAATATTTCCTTTTAGCTGCAAGAAAGAGCTGGTTGATTATGCGCGATGTCTCTCCCGCTCCTGATACACGTCTTCCAAATTCTGAATCATTTACCTGTCCCCCATGCAATTGTTGAATTTGATGCCATACTTTGTCTGCTCGAGCTGGAAAATTCTTGATCAACCAATCTTTGAATATTTTTTGTATCTGACCATTTAGCCGAACCACAGTATATCCGGCAAACCGAGCTCCGTTTTTAGCTGCCTCTTTTAGTATGGAAGGAATTTCATGATGATTCAAGGAGGGAATAATTGGAGCATTCATTATGCCTGCTGGGATACCCTCCTCGTTTAGAATTCTCATTGCTTCAAACTTCTTTCTGGCACTGGCTGTTCGTGGTTCTAAAATTCGCCTCAATGATTCATCTTGAGAAGTAATAGAAAAAACCACTTGAACAAGATTTTGTTCGGCAAGTTCTTTCAAAAGATCAACATCTCTCAATATCAGCGAATTTTTGGTTATTATAGCTACGGGATGTAAATATTTAAGGCAAATAGAGAGGATCTCCCGGGTTAATTTGAACTTTCTTTCAAGTGGTTGATAACAATCGGTGTTACCACTCAGCATAATGACTTGAGGCTTGTAATTGAGGCTTAGGAACGTGCGTTCGAGCAATTGAGGTGCATTCTTTTTTACTATGATTTTGGTTTCAAAATCCAACCCGGAACTGAACCCCCAATACTCATGAGAATTCCTTGCATAGCAATAGACACATCCATGCTCGCACCCTTGATAAGGATTGATCGATGCAGACATGTTGATGTCCGGACTTGTATTATATGAAATGATCTTCTTTGGAGATTCATAAAAGATCTCCGTTTTGGGCCTTTCAGTTATCAGTTCTTCATCCTGGCCATCTACATCATCAGTACTCACAAACTGCTTACTGAACTTATTGGCTACATTTATTTGGGCTCCTTTTCCTTTCAAATATTCCACACATAATATTACTAATATTTTTAGTAAAATAAGAGAGTTGGCCTGATTTACTTGACTAGTTCTAGGTATTTCCAGGTTGTCGGCTAAAGAGAAACGCACCCACGATTCCAACAAGTGCACCCATTAAATGAGATTCCCAACTTATGCTTTGATTGAATGGCATGACACCAAATGCCAGGCCACCGTAAACACTCACTACAACCAGGCTAATAATAACGGTCTTAAAGTTTCGATGGAAAAAACCATAAAATATAAGGAAAGAAGCAAGTGAGTAGACAATTCCACTGGCTCCGATATGATAAAAAGGGCGACCAAATATCCAAACAAGAATATTGGTAAAAAAATACGCCTGCATGAATACTTTTGGAGCTACCGAAGGATAAAAGAAATAGAGAGTGCCACCTAGTGCAAGCAGTGGAATTGTGTTGGAGAGCAAGTGATTGAAATTACCGTGAATCATTGGTGCGGTCAATATTCCAATCAATCCTTTAACACTTAAGGGATATATACCCAAAAAGCCCAGATCCATGGCAAGATAATGCTCCACCGTAAAAAACAGCCACATCAAAAAAACCAAACGTAAAGGCGCAATGGCGCTTGCTTGCATGTTTGTAAAGGAAATAAAAAAACCCTGACCGTTATCCCAATACCATCAGGACATCATCAGGGTTGTCAAAATATTCTGATGTTCTATTTACGAAGGATCGTTGATCATCTTCAGCTCCATCAATTTGGCCTCTTCATATCCAACAGAGAGGTACCCTAAAACTCCTCCGGATGACTCAGCTATTTTCTTTGCGAGTTCTTTTAAACTTGCATGCAACTTGATGGCGAAATTTTTGTCAACTTTCGGAAGAATAAAATTCAACTTACGAAGCTCTTTGGTAATCGCTGAAACTCTTTCTTCAGTACCCGCCGGAAGTTCATCAATAAGCTGGTTAAAGTTATCTTCAAACCCCTCGCCTACTAATTTGTAATATTCGCCAAGCTGCTCCCTTGATCTTGTTTGCTTGTTCCTTGCAACGTTAATTGCTTCTTTCCTTTCAGTTTTGTCAATATTCCCATCTGCACCTGCGATTAAGATTGCAACGTAGACAGGTGCTTTAATTACTACGTCTATCTCATCCTCACGTAAAGGTTCTAATTCAGCTATCATTCTTAATTGTTTGAAAATTTCGGACGAAAATACAAAAAATTATTCTCGAAAGAGACAACAGATTCTTATTAACTTCGGGGTTCTATGAAAATTGATTTCACATACCTGGAAACCGTCAGTGATGGCGACAATGAATTCATCAAACAATTCGTGATCACATTTGAAGAAACTTGCCTTTCTCTAACCAAAAAGTTAAACGATGAATTCGCATCCGGCGATTTTGTAAACCTTGGAAAAACTGCCCATCAGCTTAAGCCCTCTGCCAAAATGTTGGATTTGGAGTCTAGTGTTGATCTTGAAAACTTCCAACACAATCCAGAAACTGCTACCAAAGAAAAATTGGACTTCATAAGCACCAATTGTCAAGCGGGTCTTGCGGAGCTAAAAAATTGGGCAAAAGAAAAAGGAGTTGAATAGTCAACTCCTTCGTTGTTAAGTTCAAGATCACGCTATTCCATTCCTTCAATCTTAGGCCCACCTGCCGCAACTACCTGATTGGCTAATTCCTTCGCTTCAGCCTTCAAGCTGTTTAGCTGCGATGTCAAAGTCCCCAATTCATTTTGAGCCAACTCCATACTCTTCTTGTGGGTTTCAGTTGGACCGTATGTTGACCAGGAAAGCCCTTTCCATAAAGCAAACATCCGATCACCAATTGTGGGATCCACTTTTTCTCCAATTTCACGTCTGGCGCTGTTACCACCATAAGATGAATTGAGTGCTTTCACACGACTCTCCAGGTCCATTGCTTTTTCAAGGATATCATTTCCAAGGTTGGATCTGCTCGCCGCTATGTGTAGTCGGTCTGCTGTTCGGGTTAGCGTTCTAAGGCTGTTATCAAAGGAATTCACATCTCTGCTCAGCCGTTCGTAAGACCTCCAAAAAGCAGCAGCAACTCCAGGGGCTGACCCAGGCAATGATCCCTCCCGCAATGGCTTAACATCAAATGTTACAGATGATCCAAGTAGTGAGATCTTCCCCTTTTCCATTTTGAATAATGTCCCGGTATATGTTCCCGGTGCAGCTAATAACCCGCTTCCATCACCTACATTTCCATTCAGTCTTAACATATCGCTTGAGGCATACCTTAAGTTCCAGGCCGCTCTGTTGAAACCCTTCTTTCCCGGCACCTTCACTCTGTTGACAATTGCGCCTGTGGCGTCTTTTATCTCAATAAACGCAAAAGGCCCTTCTTCCTGCTTTTCAGCCTCAAGTGCTTCCCATCCGGGAAATGGAACATCCCGATTTTGACTGATCAATGACTTCTCCTGATCCTTTCGGACATCCTCGGCACTTTTAAGGTCATCTTTCAGGTAGTATGTAAATACCGCTCCAAATTCCGGGTTTGGTGCAAGGTACAATTGAGAACCTTGAGAGCCTCTTAGGTCATCAAAATCGACAATCGACCTGGGAATATACCATAATGCCGTACGTGGTTTGAATAGTTCTGCCTCCTTGTTTACCGTGGCAGCAGAAATGGATCGCAGGGCTGAATAATCATCCAGAACATAAAAACCTCTTCCAAATGATCCGGCAACCAAATCATTCTCACGCTTCTGGATCGCAATGTCTCTGAATGAAATGGTTGGAACTCCACCTGAAAGTTCCGTCCAATTGCTTCCTGCATCTATGCTGAAATAGACGCCAAATTCAGTTGCTAAAAACAGAAGATTAGCGTTCACATGATCCTGTACTATTCTCCATACCAGGTTTTTACTTGTCAAACCATTGGTCATTGATGTCCAGGTTGCTCCTTTATCGGTGCTCTTGACGAGGTAAGGCCTGTAATCGCCGTATTTGTGATTATCGAGTGCTACATAAACTGTATTTTCATCAAATAGATCAGCTTTTACATCGTTGATGAATGAAGTGGCCGGAACGCCCATAGCTGAAACATTAATCCTTCTCCATGAACTACCACCATCTTCTGTTACCTGGAGGATACCATCGTCCGTACCTGCATAGATCAAACCTTCTTTCTGTGGCGATTCTGCAAGAGAGGTGATCGTATTGTAGTTGGACATGGCACCTACATCCCAAGGAGAATCCCAGCTTTGCCTTCTACCCATAATTGGTAGTTGTATCCTGTCCTGGTTCTTAGTCAGATCACCTGAAATGGCGGTCCAGCTGTCTCCTCGGTTCTCCGATTTCCATACCCGCTGAGAAGCGAAGTAAAGCCTTGTAGGAGAATGAGGGCTGACAAGAATTGGGGCGTCCCAATTAAAACGTTCATAGGGTTCTCCAGCATCTGGTTGTGGCTGAATATCCGTTGCCTCTCCGGTTCGCATATCGATCCTGGAAAGATTTCCTTGCTGGCGTTCTGCATAAACAATATCCGGATTCCCAGGCTCCGTTGCCGGTTGATGTCCGTCCCAGTTAAGCACTACCTTCCAATCTGCATTTCGAATACCACTAAGGTTATCCGTGCGTGAAGGTCCTCCCTGTGTGCTATTGTCCTGCGTACCTCCATATATGTTATAGAAAGGTTCGGCATCATCCAGTGCGATCTTATAAAACTGCGTGACAGGAATGTTTTCCATAAACCTCCAGTTAGCACCCAGGTCAAAGCTCTCGTAAACGCCTCCATCAGTGCCCACCATAATGTAGTCCGGATCATTCTTCTTGAAAGCCATTGCATGATTATCGACGTGCTTGTCCATGGTGTTTACCTGGACAAAGGTTTTTCCTCCATCTTCAGACAGTTGAAGTGGGTTATCCATCAGGTAAATGCGATCAAACTTATGAGGCGAGGCGTAAATCTCCTGGTAATAGTGTGGCCCGGTAGCACCGGCTACCTGGTCTGACATCTTTGTCCAGCTTCCACCCCGATCTGCAGATCGGTATACTCCTCCTTTTGTTCTATTTAACTCAATCGCAGCATACACCACGTCAGGGTTTTGAGGTGAGATCGCTAGGCCTATTTTCCCCATGCTTCCTTTTGGAAGTCCATTTTTTAATTCCTTCCACGTATTTCCTCCATCTGCACTAAGGTAGATTTTGGTCTTTGGTCCTCCACCCATCCAGGCAGCAACCGTTCGGTGATGTTGCCAGGTAGCTGCATAGATCCAGTCCGGGTTTCTCGGATCAACAGCAAAATCAGTGACACCGGTGTATTCATCATCCCCAAGGGTTTTTTTCCAGGTTTTACCTCCGTCAGTAGATAGAAAAAACCCTCTGTCTCCTCCCGGGCTCCAAAGTGGTCCCTGAGAAGCAACTCTGATAATGTTGGAGTTTGATGGGTGAATGTCAATTCTTGAGACATGTTCTGAATTTTTGAGTCCCATATTCGTCCATGTGGCTCCTCCGTCTTCGCTTTTGTATACCCCGTCACCAAATGCAATGTGTCTTCCTCCAACATTCTCACCAGTTCCCAGCCAAACGACATTGGGATTATTCTTGTCTATGGTGATGCAACCCGTTGAATAGACCGATTGGTCGTCAAAAACCGGTTTGAAGGTTACACCTGCATTGACCGTTTTCCAAACTCCTCCTGAACCCACTGCCACATACCAGATATTTTCATTCGTGGGATGGATGGCCAGGTCTGCTATTCGCCCGGACATGAATGCCGGTCCGATGTTTCTAAATTTAAAGCTCTTAAACAGGTCTGTGGATAGCGCATTAGTACTGCTTGAAGAAGATGATTGACCCCGTCTTCGTTGAGCTTCTGCATCCATTCCAACAATAAGGAGAACAAGGAAAAAAAAGGTGATTTTTCGCATGATTACATAGGTTAGTGTTTTGCTAATTGAACACGCCTAAAGTAACCATAATCAATTAAATATGCATCCGGTTTTGATTGACGGTAATTATGAAAGTATCAGAGGCTATAGCCTAATTTCAAATTGAATTGAGAACGGCTTGATGATTCTTTTTAACTCAATATTTAATGGTCGTTTCGAATCGGGTTTTATTTAGTCGAAAAGATCTTTTTCTATCATGAAAACGACTTACGATAATGTTTTCCTGGTCTTCATCTTGCTCAAGAAGAACGTCATTGTATACATTTATTTCTTTCACCTCTTGAGTAAATAAGCCGAGGGTGTAATCCAGTTCAATGAAATCTTTATCGATTTCATGCGTAACGTACTTATACTCTTTTTTAACTCCGTTGAAGGTTAGTGAGAAATGACGCCTGAGATAGTTGGACATACAGTTTGATAGCTCCTGATTTTGAGAACACATGGAAACTGCCTTTAAGAAATCAAATCGGTCTACGCGAATGTGTAGCCTGAGTTCATCATTATTTCTTGACAACTCATAATGTGCCAGCTTAAAGTCATGCTTCTCAATTTTAGCAGATACGAGGCTAAGTACTATAAAAAGTGTCTTGATCATTTCTTGCACTGTTTAGATGCTACACATGCAATATTCTTGCGAAGTTATCTGATTTCTAATTTGATTTCTTCTCCTAAAAACTTTGGTTGACTTTGGAAAATGTAAAGATCCACCACCGCATAGGTCCGGGCCAATACTTCTCTGAAAGCAAGATTCAATCCAATCGCACTACCACGATCTGCTGTAAAAGCAACAGCATTAATTCCAAATTTCTTTGCAATGAAGAGAGACCTGTAACAGTGGAACTTTTGAGTTACTATGGTAATTGAATTTTGTCCAAAAACTTCCTTAGATCTGACCACTGAATCCAATGTTCTATCCAAATCCGATGGACCGGGAAATAACAATCGATTTTTCATCCTTCCCTGATGGGAATCCATGGCACCTAAGATTGATGAATCTGTCT
>JANQEC010000081.1 GCA_028278585.1 Cyclobacteriaceae bacterium
GCCTGACTAGTAATCCTTTGACTGGTACCAATTGAGTTTTGAGCAGTGACTACCTGAATTATGCAGCCAATAAATAGGAAACAGATTGTTCTCACCTAATCTATGTTTTTTGACCTTGAAATGAAACGCTGAACCGATTTTAAATTGTATCAGTTCATCAATTTATGTACCAATTCTGTTAACACTGCCTTATCCTTTTTCGTTGCGGAATCAATCCCCTTGGAATCCAGATCTGCTTTTTGCAGATATGAAATATTATTCACCACTTTTCCTAAAGGATAATTTCTTGCAGCTGCTAAATATTCTTTTACAAAATATGGGTTAACACCAATTACGCTTGCCAAAGCCTTTTCGTTTTGATTATTTGAATGATGGATCAAAAGTAGCTTGCTGAAATATGTAAACAGGCTATAGATGGTTAAAACCATTGGGTTGTTGGCGGGATTGGAGGCAAAATAATTAATGATCTTAATAGCTTTACCCTGATTGCCCATTCCAATTGCTTTTTGTAACTCGAAAATATTGTACTCTTTGCTTATTCCAACATATCTCTGAACAAGTGCCTCACTAATTTCTTCACCTTCTTTAATGTTCAATGTCAACTTATCAATCTCATTTGCCAGGCGCTGTAGATTATTACCAATGTTTTCGGCAAGCATCATAACCGCATCCCTGGCGATACCAACTTTCTTCGCTCCACAATAGCCCTGTATCCATCCCGGCACCTCATTGTCATACAGTTTTTTGGCATTCAGAAAAACAGAATGTTTTTCAATGGTTTTGCCAACTTTGGTCCGTTTATCAATGCTTTTGTATTTGTAGCCAAAAACCAGAATAGTACTTGCCAATGGATTCTCTAAGTATCCAATCAAAAGGCTTTGCTGATCCTCCCGCGTCCATCCTTTTAACTCCTGTGCTTCCTTAACTATCACAACCTGACGATCGCCCATCATTGGATATCCACGAGCAGTTCCGAGTATGGTTGTGAGATCGGTTTCTTTTCCATACAAGATCACTTGATTGAAGCTTTTCTGTGTTTCATCAAGAGCATTGGCTTCTATGTAATCAATGATGCTATCAATAAAGAAGGTTTCTTCTCCTTGTAGAAAATAGATTGGAGCATATTCACCTTGCTGTATGTCCTTGATAATTTCAGAGTATGAAGACATGTCTCAAAGTTATCTTTTTCAATTGCTTTTCTTCAAGCTAAAAACAGCGAATTTTTTACTTTACATTAGCTAACTCATGAGAGCCACTCTTTTGATAGGATTTTGCTTTTCCTTTCTCATGTCTTTTCCACAGAAGCCACTAAGGGACAGCTTAATTAAGGAGATCGAAGATTATCCGACAGTAGATTCTGTATATATAGATATGCTCAATGAGCTCTCGTTTGAATTTATCAAATCTGATCCCTCAAAAGCACTCCCCTACATAAATGAAACGATTCGACTTGCTGACTCAATCTCGTATGTTTCTGGTCTGATACGAGCAACCACCAACAAGGGGAACAGCTTCTGGGTAGTAGGGCTCCAGGATCAGGCACTATCACATTATCTTTTTGCAGTATCCCTGGGCGCCATAGATCATCCTGTGGATTATGCTCGATTGAACAACAATATTGGTGAGGTGTTCAAGAAAAAGAAGCTGTATGATTCTGCCTTAAATTATTACAACGAAGCTATCAAAGCTGTCAACAGTATCAATCGGAATGCTGTTATTATTATGTGCAACATAGCGGAAGCTCATTTGTTGAGCGACAGGATCGACTCTGCCGAATACTATTTCAACATTGGCCTGGACATGGCCAATCAAGACAAACATGACCGAGGGTTAGCGAATGCACTTTTTGGGTTATCTGAAATAAATTTTAAAAAAGGTTTCCTGGCAGAAGCCATTCAAATGCAATACCAGTCACTTGAGTTGAGGAATAAGATAGATGATGTACGCGGGGTTATTCAAACTCGCCAAAAGCTATCTGAATTCTACCTTTCTTCAAATCGCATTGATTCTGCAGAATACAACATGAAACAAGCAAAAGTTCTGGCTGGTGGAATTCAAGCGAATGACCTTCTGCTTGAGGCTTGTTATATGCAGTACAAGATATTGACAGTAAAGAAAGAATATCAACAAGCAGCACGTGTACTCAATTCTTACCAGATGCTTAAAGACAGTTTGGTTAGTTTGGAATTTTCAACCAATGTTGAACGAATTAAGTCTTCTCTTATAGCAGAAATAAACTCCAGGGAGAATCAGCTCATAATTCAATCTCAGAAAGAAATTGCCCGAATTAATCGAATCCGGTTGATCTTCCTCTCTATCATTTCTGTATTATTAATTATTGTTTTAGTTTTTATCTATTTCTTTAGGGAAAGTAAACGACTTCTTGAACACCAGGAAGAAAAGGACTTCCTAATTGAGAAACTCAGTTTAAGAAATAAGAATCTCAAAGAATTCAATAGTGTAATCTCACACAATCTGCGGGAACCACTAACTCAAATCATTGGCTACACCAAGTTTTATGAAAACAAGAGTTCAGGAATTTCTACTGATGATATTGTAAAGAATATTTTGAGGTCTTCATTCAAAATTGATCAAACCATACGCGATTTAAGTACTGTTCTGAATGATGTAGAGCCAGATTCAAAGGATTACAAAAAAGTGGATCTCAGGCGAATTATTCGCGAAGTAGTGGAAAACTTTGATGAAAAATTATACGAAGTAAAGCCTTCCATCACGGTTGATATTTCAGATAATATCGTCTTCAAGTCGTACAGGCCTTTTATCAGAGATATATTCCATCACCTTATATCCAATACCATTCGTTTCAGAAATAAGAATCGGGAACTTGAGGTGAATATTAAAGTAGAGCAATCTAAAAAGGAAACTACTATTTCGATCCAGGACAATGGAATAGGAATGGATCTTAAAAAAACCGAAGGGAAAATATTTAAAATGTACCAAAAATTTCACGCTGAAATTCAAGGGCGGGGAGTTGGCCTGCATATTGTGAAAAATCGAGTTGATTTAATGAAAGGATCTATTTCAGTTGTTTCAGAACCAGGTATTGGTACAACATTTATAATTCGCTTGCCGGTTAGTTGAAGTATTCATCAATCAACGATTGCAACATCTCGAAAGATAAGGGTTTTGATTTATAGCCGGATACAGAAGATATTTCCTCGGCCTTTGTTATGTCAGAAGGATCAATGGAGGAGGTAAGCATAATGATTTTATCATTTCTTCTTGCTCCATTTAATTTGACATATTCACTCAAAAACTCCCAGCCGTTCATGAATGGCATATTGATATCCAACAAGATCAGGGATTTATGTTCACCTTTTTCAGCCTTCAAAAAGTTCAGTGCTTTTTCCGCCCCCTCGAACATCAAGACTTCATCTACCAATTCTGAGCGCTCAATAATAAGTTTATTGAGAGCATTGGTAGTCTGATCGTCATCGATCAATACAATTCGCTTTTTTTGTGGCATTACGTGCGGTAGTGGTCTAATTAAATTTACTGAATATTAATTAAAGTTAAAAACAGCGGTATCTTAAGTTTCATCAATTATCTTCTTGAAGACAGGATCACGAAAAGTTCCATTATTGGTTATCATTGAATACTCGACTTCACACTTAAAAACAAGATCAAGCCAAACAGTGCGTTTCTCTTCATGAGCTTCTTCCTCAATAGGTTTTTCGCTTGTAATTATCTCGGAAAATTTCTTCGAAAGCTGTTTCAACATATCATCATCAAAGCCCGTTCCAACCCTTCCTCTATAAACCAGGTTTTTTCCTTTTTGTTCAGCCAGTTGAAGTGATCCAAAGTACTTCTCTCTTTCTCCATCACCCTGAGTGAAACCAATAATCCAACAGTCCTTGGTTTCTTTCACCTTCACTTTTATCCAATCATTACTCCGCTTGCCAAATGTATATTTTCCATCAATTCTTTTAGCAATGATTCCTTCTACTCCTAACTTCTTAGCAGCTTCAAACAGGGCTTTTCCATCCTCCATGCTCTCACTGATGCGATAGTTTGTCTCTCCTGCCCTTACCGAATCCATCATCCACCACTTTCGCCTCGCCCATGGATCGTTTATTAGTGGTCTTCCATCCAGGTACAAACAATCGAACAAGTAGCAATAAGCCGGGCTTCTTTTGGACTCACGGTCAAAATTCTTTTTGGTCATTAGTCGTTTAATCACCTTTTTAAAGTCGGCTTTCCCGTCACTGTCCAAGCATACGATTTCACAATCAAAGATGGCATTGTTTATCCTGAATGCTTCTTCCGGAACGTTCAGCTCGGGAAACTGATCCGTGATGTCATTGAGGTTTCGACTATATATTTTAAGCTCTCCTTCATTTAGGTAAATAAGTGCGCGGATTCCGTCCCATTTAACTTCATACTCATAATCACCAAGTGGTACTCTCTTAGCTGAATCTGCCAGCATCGGTTTCATCACATTTCCTAAAAAATCCTGCTGAGGAGAATCGACTCTTTCTAAGAGCCATTCTTTGCCTTTCATCAAATGCATCCGGTATTCAGCTGAAACCTGTTTGCCTGATAGCCTGAAATAAAATCCTTCTTTCTTGGTTTTTGTGATCTCATACCTTCCGGTGGCATAAACCCACATCATACCTCCACCATATTCCTGCTTCGGAATCTCACCTTCAAATGTGAGGTATTTTAGCGGATGATCCTCTGTCTGTACGGCCAGTCGTTTAACCCCGGGTTTAGGTGGCATTCCTCGTGGAATAGCCCAGGATTTCAAAACACCATCTTGCTCAAGTCTAAGGTCATAGTGCAAATGAGACGCATGGTGTCGTTGGATCACAAAACGGCTACCCGGGGTTTCGTTTTCTGATAATAAAGGTTCGGGAGTCTTATTGAAGTCTCTCTTTTCCTCATACTCCTGGAGTTGTTCGGGTGTCTTGTGCTTTTTGTTTGGAGGTAATTCTTTTACTGCCTGGGCTTTCTTATCAGTGTGCAATGGAACCGCCCAACCTCGTATAGATTCCCAGGCATCACCTTCTGTCAGGACACGCTCAAGAGTGGTATTAATGTTCCAGTCCGAAAGTTCTTTTAAACCTTCAAGCTCTTCCCATGTGATAGGAGTTGAGGCAGTGGCTCCCATCCTACCTCTTAAGCTATATGGGCTAACAATCGTCTGTGAAGGCCTGTTCCTGTATATATCAATTAAAACCCGGCCTTTTCGATGTTCCTTTTTTATATGGAGGGTCGTCTCCGGATGTTTATTGACAAAATCGGTGGCCAGCTTCTTGGCACACTGAAAGCATTCAGTAAATGAATATTTAGCATCAATTGGTGTGACAAGATGCAAACCCTTCCCTCCTGTTGTTTTTACAAACACATGGTAGTTTGATCTCTCAAGGTGCTCTTTCAGACTGAAAGCGATTTCCTTCAGTTTATCGAACGTGTAACCTTCCTCTGGTGGGTCAAGGTCATATACGATGTAATCAGGCTTGTCACTTTTCTCGGCTATGCTGTGAATTTGATGAAGTTCAAGGCATGCCAGGTTAGCAAGCCACACTCGTATGGCTTGCTAACCTGGCATGCCTTGAACTTCATCAAATT
>JANQEC010000306.1 GCA_028278585.1 Cyclobacteriaceae bacterium
GAAAAGTAACCCAGGCGAACCAGTAGCCCATGTAGCTGTATGGCACCTCAAGTTGTAAACCCATATTGGGTCCCTCAACTGCTTTGCCGAACAGATCCCATTTGTTTCCCAATTGATCTTCAAGGATCACGTTCGAATCTTCATCATTAGTTAGGCTAAAAATCAACGGCGTACTTTCTATTTCTCGATTAAGGAATGAAACGATAAATCCCTTCGATTCATCTGCAACCACAATGAGTTCTTCCTGGTTAAATTCATCAACAATGAGTTCTCGATTACCTGAAGCGGGAAAAGGGTATACAATCACGCTGCCATTGATTTCAACACCCCGAACCACTTCCTTCGGATGAAGTCGATCATTGGTATTGCTAATTGGGAAAAGAATATCACTATTTGTAATGTAACTCCCATAAGGGTATGAATTATAGTTCCGGATAAATCCCGTGTTATTTGATGTTATAAGAGCATCTGGATAAAGCCTCTTTAATGCGGCATAGTTCATTTGAACAAGGTTGAAAAATTCTGGCGTCGTCTCAATTAACACTCCATTCACACATTGATTGAACATTTGACTCCAATAACTGTTCGTGAACCTGTCATATGGCATTAAATTAGTTTCGTAGAGAAAACCTGATACGCCGAAGGTTGTAATTCTCCCATTTATTTCTCTTCCCCATCCGATTCCTGTTCCTGTAAGTGGGCAATAAGTAATTGCTACATGGTCTTCTCCAATTTGATCATTGATTATTTCGTGGTGATCCAATACAGGGTGTGCGTAGGCTTTCACTTCTCCTCCACTTTCATAAACCAATACCAAATCAGAATCATCCATAAACTCAAGATTGATGCCGTCAATAGGTGACATTTCCGGATTTTCTATTGCAGGGATTCCGTCTTTTCCAGGCCCGCCATCAAATACCTTATCCGTTGAAATCAACCACCTGGTGTGAATGTTGTTGGTTATAGTACTTTGCGGGTCTTCTTCACTACATCCAATCATTAGTAGCACAAGAAATAGTTTTAGTGCTTGTTTCATAGCTCAAATTCTTTTTGTTTCAAATTCATTTTGAAGAGAAGTCCTGTGTTCACCTGGATTGATGGTGAGAGTTGAGTTTCGTTGACAAATGTGTATAGAGGCAACGAGGTGTTGAGTTGCCAGGAAAATGATTGACTTATTACAATTGAAATACCTGGATTGATGAAAAGAAAAGAACCACCAGAACTTGGAAACTCTGCTTCATCAAAAAAATCCCTTCCTGCTTCTCGATACCTGAATTTCAATGAAGGATCAATTTGTATCTTGGAAATCACGTAGCGATCAGAGACACCTGCTATCAACTGCAATTCATTTCCAAATTGATACGTTGATGTTCCAAAGTAAGAATCATTTTCTCCTGTGGCTCTGAAAATTGCAGTTCCAAAATAGCCTAAGCTTGGCCTGTTGCTGAAGTAGTTGGAATATGCAAAATAGAAGATCCCATCTAATGCCCCACTTCCAGGTTGGAGGTCTGCAACGAGGGTGATACCATCATCGCTTCTATCAGAATTTCCAGTTGGAATTTTTGCTCCAATTCCTACAATGATATTTTCATTCAAGGCATACTTTGGAAGAAGAACAATATCACCTAGTCCCTGCGTCTTGTCAAAATCAATACTGCCCAATTGTGAAGTAATGGTCCTTTCCTGGCGGATCATAGGTACAAAAAGATCTACTGATAGTTTATCTGTGATCGAATAGCCAAGCTCAAAAAGTAATGAATGCGTTTCCCTTTGTCTTGAATTGTCATTTAGTGATGAGGATTCTGATTTAAGTCTTTGAAGGTTATTCCAGTCGTAGTTTAGGTTAACTTGAAGCACACCTTTTTCAGCACCAGGAAGGCCGATATTGTTGGACATAGGGACCCCACCGGAACAGCACTGTGCGATCAATTGAGCAGGCAAAATGATCAATGAAAAAAACAATGCCCTTGCCATAATATTTAAGTAACAGCTATAAAGCTGAAACCCATTTATTCGCGGCATAACAAATAAGCTAAATGTCGCAACTGGTACATAAAATGAATGACTTCCAGGACGTTAGCTATTCCTCAGCTCAGATGATTCCGGTAACAACGAATCCAATTGTAATGAATAAAAGTGTGTTGTAATTGCCTTTTTTGAGACATGGTATACCTGACATTTTTGATATTTTACTTCGAATCAGGGTCCTCTTTTTTAAGCCTTCCCTGTTCTTTGAGTGTTTTATGAATAATCCATTCAATCTGACCATTGGTGCTACGAAATTCATCTGCCGCCCACTTTTCAAGGGCCTTCATTGTATCTTCATTGAGCCTGAGTGCAAATGGTTTTTTCTTAGCCATTCATTTCCCAATTTTGCTTTAATCGCTTAATAGCTCGCTGCATGGAGTCTGGTCTCCGGGTCCCGATTAAAAGTCTTTTCCCATTTTTAAATACGAGTTGTAATCCCATATTGCCAGATACATTGAACGCTTTTCCTGATCTGAAACTAAATCTATAACCGTACCCACCATACTCTCTGATAGGTTTATACTTCCTTACCATCATTTCCTGGATGTCATCTTTTCCAAAGTATTTTTCCTTGCTGATAAATGGAGGAAACCTGTAATAGATCTTACTTTCCCCGATTATGGTGTAGAGCTTTATTGTAGCAATAAAAGCAATAACGCAACCCATAATAATCGCTGCAATTAAAACTGGCACATATCCTTCATTTGTAGATCGTTCGACCAGGGTCACCATGACCAGGGTACCTCCTACAATGATGGCCGTCATTGTAATAACCAGATACCATATCCAGGTCCCAATGACCTGTTGTTCTTCTTCAAAAATGATTTTTTCTTTCATTCCTAGTGATTCAATGTGCCTGAGTTGACTACTGGCGCCACATCTTTATCTGCACAAAGAACTACCATTAAATTGCTAACCATCGCTGCCTTTTTTTCTTCATCAAGTTCAACCACATCTTTTTCCTGGAGTTGATCCAATGCCATTTCTACCATGCCCACAGCTCCTTCTACTATTTTATGTCTAGCCGATACAATGGCTGTGGCCTGCTGTCTTCTTAGCATAGCACTGGCTATTTCCTGAGCATAGGCAAGATATCCAATTCGTGCTTCAAGAATTTCAATACCAGCTATATTGAGACGATCATCCAGCTCTTTTTCAAGGTCTTCATTCACTTGTTTGATCCCTGATCTTAGTGTTACCTCGGCCTGCTCATCATCAAAATTGTCGTATGGATAAGATCCGGCCAGCTTACGTACTGCAGCATCTGTTTGAACCCTGACGAAATTTTCGTAATCGTTGACTTCAAATGCGGCTGCAAACGTGTCACGTACTCGCCAAACAAGTATGACCGAGATTAAAATTGGATTTCCAAGCTTATCATTCACTTTAATTCTTTCACTGTCAAAGTTTCTGGCTCTCAGGGAAATCTTTTGCTTCATGTAGAAGGGGTTTACCCAGAAGAATCCGTTCTTTTTAACTGTTCCAATGTACTCGCCAAACAAAACAAGCACTCTCGATCCATTTGGATTAACGAAAAAGAAGCCGGGAACGGTAAGCAAAAAGAGAACGAGTAATATGAGAAACAGAGGTGACTTTAGTAATGCTAACCCTATAACAGCACCAGCTAGTAGTAGAATACTAAATGTTAACATCAAGTAGCCTGACATTGGTGAATGTGATGATTCTTGAGTTTTCATATCTGTCATTTTAGTTCAAATAAGCTATTTTAAGTATGATATTAAAATGATATCATATTAATATACGATATAATTTTTTAACAGGTTATAATTTTTTGTAATTTCTTTGCAGGAAATGAAAAGCAAACTCAAATCCTGGCGTGATTTTCATCACCGCATCAACCTGGTTTATCATGCAATTATTGCTATATCGCTGATCCCATTTGCACTGGTTTTCTTGGATATAGATTCAGGAGGGGATTCGATTTCTCAATTGGAGGGTAACACTGAAATAGTCGTTATTCTCATTTTATTGGTGACTGTTTTTATGACTTGCTTCCGTGTTTGGAAGAATGTTAAGGAAAAGTATGAGGCTATCGATCCAGGATTAGATATTAAGAAACGGATAATCATTTATTTCAATTTTCAGATTAAAAGGTATATGCAGTTGGAGGCAGGAGCTGTTGTTAGCCTCGTTGGTCTGTGGTTAACAACCAATTATGTATTTGTAATTGCCTACCTATTGGTTTTGGTTCAATTCTCACTTTTGAGGCCTTCTCAGGATAAGTTCATTCGCGACTTGAGATTGAGTAAAGATGAGCGTGAACGATTAAGGGGAGAAGAACTGTAAAGAATATCACTACGTGAAGGATTGGATAATTCAGGTCAAAAATTGAATGAATTAATACATTCTGACAGGAGCATTTTTACAAATCTGCTCCGAACACTACACCGAACGCGAAATTCCACCTATTTACAAAGACATCATTGACAGATGTGATTTCAACGTTGTGTGAATGGTTCTCGACAAATCTTGATTTCTTCTTCAAAAAGAACTGATCTGTTTCCTTAAAATATAGTCCTGTTTTGTTTTCAATGTAATGATTGTATCCAGCTCTCA
Organism: Cyclobacteriaceae bacterium; assembly: GCA_028278585.1. Taxonomy (GTDB): domain Bacteria; phylum Bacteroidota; class Bacteroidia; order Cytophagales; family Cyclobacteriaceae; genus Ekhidna. Next base: position 4,606 of record JANQEC010000306.1, read on the forward strand.
AAAAGAAATGTGTAGTTCTGCTTTTTTCAATTTCAAGTGAGATTGATGGTTGAAAATGAATTCCTTTTGACAGCACCCATACATCTGTATTACCGCTATCAAATTCTCGATTTTTTAGCTCAAACGAACTTTCTGAAGAGAAATTACCGATATAATATCCGAGTGTTTGGTGTCCCATGTTAAAACCTGGAGACAGCAAGATTGGTCTTCCGTTTGGGTTTAAGTTAAAATCTCTTTTTATGAACAAATCGATACTGCGATATCGTTTTTTTTGCAATGGCCAGGTAACCTCATAGCCGATGTATAACTTAGGCTTAATCTCGTACTTAATGGAATTAAAAATACCCCAACTTGGTTGGCTGAATTCCCCGCTTGTTGTAGCAATCGTAAGCCCATCATTTACAAAAGAAATGTCGTGGGGTTCAATTTTTATAAGGGAATGAGTGATACCAAATGAAGCACTGATTCTCCTGGCAGTTTCAACCTGGCGGGTCAGTTTATATGTTTTATCCTCTTCCTCTTCTTCTTTGTAGTTTTTGAATAAGTTTTCAGAAACGGAATCAGGCAAGATCACATTATGACTATTCCAAAAGTTCGGATCATAGGTGCCGGTGTTGTTCAGAAAGTAATCACCATATTGAGATTTTTCCAGGTAAGGAATTTCCTCAAATTCCTTTGATGTTTTAGTTGAGACGTAATTGTTTTCAAGGAAAAGAATGCTGTCGTTTTGAAGGAATGAGGTGTTATAGGTTGATAGCTTCATTCTCCATAGTCCATCATCGGCTTGATAGTATTCCGTCTCCTCTTTCAAAAAACGCCTTTGAATGGACGAACTTTTTTCTGTATTCACCTTATATGCGTTTTTATCAAAAAGAAAGTTAGATTTCACAATTGCATACGTTGAATCCAGAATGTAGACAGTTCCCTTTGGTAACGTCTTTTTTTGAGGTTGAAATTCTAGCACGTACAGGTTGATCCCATCCAGAGAGAGCGTATCTGAAATTGAAAGATCGTACATATCCAAATTTTTGCCATTAAATACGTGAGTTCTGGTATACACCCTATCAAAACGGAAAGGCGCAAAAAGTCCTGCGTAAATGCTGAAATTCAGACTATCCATCTGGGGAGATCGGTATTTTCTTCCCTTTATCAACTTAATGTCTCCTCTTGCAGATCGTTTTTTCCCGTAGTTTTCCTTTATTGATTTTATGGTTGC
>JANQEC010000312.1 GCA_028278585.1 Cyclobacteriaceae bacterium
GAGGAAACTTTCAGTGCGATGTTATTCGTACTGATCGGTCTTGAAATGCTAGTGTTGGATCTTCGCCTTGACTTCATTGCAGCAGGGTTCTTCGCAATATGTATTGTATTGTTCGGACGTTGGACCAGTGTTTTCATACCTATTAAAATGATGTCCATTAAGGATCATTTTGAAAAAAATACGATTTCGGTTCTCACCTGGGGAGCGCTTCGTGGCGGACTCCCGATTGCCCTTTCATTGTCCTTGTCGGACTTTCACGGAAAAGAAATCATTGTAACCATGACGTATATTGTGGTGGTGTGTTCGGTCCTTTACCAGGGTCTCACTGTGCCGACATTGATGAAAATGAGCCAAAGCGAAAGGCGGGCATAAAGCCGGATTTCAACTAAAAATTCTTAGCAACGTACTAATTTTGACGTATGTCAAAAACCAGTATTGCAATTATTGCTTTTCTCCTGTTTTCATGTGGAGATAATGGAAAGAAAGAGCGGCCGGCAAGCCCCAGAATAAAAAAGGAAACAAAAGTTATCGGCCCTAAACAAAACCAAAAATTTTTCGAAGGTCAGCCGGTACCCTTTGAATTTGAAGCTAAAAATGCAGTCATTGATTCGGTGCAAGTTGAATTAAATGGAAACAAAACAATTTATACAGGGACAAAATTTGAGGTTACTCTTACATCGAAGAAAGTCGGAATTCGACGGATCAAATCGACCGTCTATTTCGGCGGAAAGAAAGAAACCCATTATTCGAAAGTAATCGTTTTGCCAACCCAGTCGCCCACCGAATACACATACGAAATAGTTAATACATACCCGCACAACACAGAAGATTACACCCAGGGATTGTTGATTTCGGAGGGATTTCTCTACGAAAGCACCGGGCAGAATGGAAGTTCATCATTATTGAAAAAAAACATTGAGTCAGGTGAAGTTCTTCAACAACTGAATTTGTCGGATGATTTTTTTGGAGAAGGCCTTGCCTATGTGAATGATCAATTCTATCTCTTAACTTATCATGCGGAAACTTGTTTTGTTTATGATAAAAGTTTTGAAAGGGTCAATTCTTTTCCGTACGAAGGTGAAGGCTGGGGATTGACGGAGTTTGATGGAAATCTTTTGATGACCAATAGTACAAATAAGATAATTGTGCGCGAACCAGCTACATTTACCATTATTGATGAACTGGAAGCATATGATCCTGATGGCAAAGTAGATGCTATCAATGAGCTTGAGGTGATAAATGGATTGGTGTATGCAAATGTTTACCAGGAAGATTACATTGTGGTGATCGACCCTGAAACCGGAGCTGTAGTTCAAAAAATAGATATGTCCGGGCTACTTACAGCTGGTGAAAAGAATAGTGCTGATGTATTGAATGGTATCGCCTACGATGAGCAAAATGATCGCATATTTGTGACCGGAAAGCTTTGGCCGAAATTATTTGAAGTAAAATTTACTCCTAAAAATGAAGTACAATGACGATTGATGAAGTAACAAGTAAGATTAAGTCACTGGCTGAAACACACGCTGGAAGATTTCAGGGAACGGCAAATTTTCAATTTGAGGATGGTATTATTCATCTGGATGATACCGTTTCCCCACCGGTAGTTTCCAACGAAGAGAAGGAAGCTCCATTCACAATTGTAATGACTGCAGCAGATTTTGCTCAAATTCTATCTGGAGATCTAAACGTAATGATGGCTTTTATGACCGGAAAGCTCAAGATAAAGGGAGATAAAGGTGCTGCAATGAAGTTAACCTCTCTTTTCTGACATCAGCCAATCTGCCACCACTAGGAATGGATAAGATGTTTTTCGAATACTTTGTACAGGATTACTGAAACCATTACTCCAATGACCGATCCTACCGTCACATCGATAAGGAAATGATGATTGAGATAGATCCTTGAAATGCCTACAAGCACTGCAGCTAAAACGAGAGCAACAGACCATTCTTTTTTACGGATCATTAAGGCTAAAAAGGCAGCCATGGCAAATGCGGTCATAGTATGTCCTGATGGAAATGAGTTGTATTCCTGAACCTTAACACCATCAACAAAATTCAACACCTCTTTTCCTTCGAAATATTTTCTGGGTCTTGGTACGCTGGCAAAAAAAAACTGTTTCATTGACCAGGAGATTATCCCTTCTACGGCACCTACCAAAAGGAAGAGGTATCCAAACTTTTTTCTAAAGATCAGGAGTGTTATTGCAATTATGCCATACACGATTTCGTCTCCTCCATATGTCCAGATCTGAAAGAAGAGATCCAGGCTCCTGTTGTGATATTCATTCATCAACAATACTACCTCCCCATGCTCATATATAGTTAGAAACGCTACTCCTAAAATCAAGAACAACAGATATAGTATAAAAAAGTATCGAAAAGTATGGGTATGCATTATCTAAGAATATAGAGCTTTCCGAAACCATTTTTAAATGCTCCATCTGCACTTGTAGCCCTTCTATCCATTCCCTGGCCATTTGAATTTATAAATACTTTATAAAAGTACACCCCATTAGCCAGTTGATCTCCATATTCATCTCTTCCATCCCAGGCATACTCAGTGATATTATTTCCAATACGAATTGGACCGATTTCACTTTGTAATATTTCACGGACTACTCTTCCCGAAACAGTCAGTATTTGAATCTTTATTTGATCAGGTATTTCATTTCCTGTTAGTGTGAACACAAACCTGCAGCTGGTTGAGAATGGGTTGGGGTATGGATAGAAATGAGTGATCGTTGATTCATTGATTACTTCAAACGAAACTTCATATGGCTCGGTGCCGGAATCATTTCCTGATTCATCTTCCGCCTGGACTCGCAATGCGTAAACACCATCGGATAATTGTCCCGGCTGATAGCTTACTTCCAAATCCTGGGATTCTGAAGCTGCTGAGTAGTTTAATTCCGGTTCAGAAAAATTGACTCGCTGAAACTGGCTTTCTTCACCGGGAAGCTTCAACCACACATTAATTCCAGAAGTATCTGTTTTAAAAAGGAATTCATTTTCATCCCGTATACGAATAGCTATCATTGGATTTGGAGAAACGATATCTCCATCCAGTATATGTCTTCCATCAAAAGTCACGTCCAGAACGGGATTGGTTTCGTCTGCCTGAACCTCGATCAAGCCAGCTAAGGTCAATCGATTATTAAAATCATATGCTTCGTTTTCATTCGGTAAAACATTGACAACAAGGCTGTTTAACCCACCAAAACCTATCGAAGGAAAGTTGATGGTGAAATTTGAAGAATCACCGGCAACCGGAGGTCCTATCCTGATCATGCTTGATTGAGTACTTCCCACATTTTGATTGATCAAGCTGACCTCAACATCCAGTGAATCAGTAAAGTTTAAATCTGAATAATTATAGAAGCCGAAGTTTTTTACGATACGCTCACCTTCACTAAAAGTTGTTAGTGATTTGTTCTCTACAATTACAATTCCTTCTGGCGGTTGTGAATAATTTAATTGCCAAAAATTCAATTGTGGAGGTGTCAGATCTGTTTCATCACTAAATGATAGTTCAAGTTCTATTTCAGGATAAGTTAAAGGGTCAATTGTGCTCACATCAATGGTCTCTGATCTTCCACTTTCGAATTCCGGAAAATCGGTTGACGTGCCATTTTTGTCTATCCCAAAAACTTTGATTGAATAAGTATCATTTGCATCCTCTGTGAGGTTAAACGAAAAATCAGTCCAGTCTAAAACTGGCCCTATCCTATTGGATTTAATAACTCCACTCGTGAAACTTCCTGAAACATTGTTCTCAAGACTTATTGCTTGTTCTGTCACCGGATCTGCTGACCCATTACTGATGATTTCTAACGCAGTTCCGGGTGCATCACCCTTTCGGCCAAAAAAGATAACAGGTTGACCATCAACGAGGCTATTTATGGTTGTAGAACTAATACCAAGTGAGTTAAGCGTAGTTTCTACTGAAGCATCCCAATTGGAGTAGGTAACACTGCCGATATTGAATAATATGATTTGATCTCCATCCCGCATATTATCAACCAACACCTGAAGTCTTCCATCAATAAGAATATCATCTTCCTGGAAGTTGTAAATCCGTTGAGGAAGCCTACCACAGACTTCCGGGTTGTTTACATCACTTGTTGAAGTAACTATCGGCCGATATGGGTCTCCGCTCTCTTTGTCGAATGCAATTGCATTGAATGAATCATCAAAACAGACTTCTAAAGTTGAGGTTACCATAAAATCAATACCTCCGACTATTGCTTCAATATCTTCATATTGCAGAGTTGTATTATCTCCACCGAATGTGAAAATATCAACAGGGGTGGTTGTTTGTACAAATTCCCACCTTCCGGAGGATTGGTTGTACTCCATT
>JANQEC010000166.1 GCA_028278585.1 Cyclobacteriaceae bacterium
GCCATTAAAGCTTGCCCTTTGGTAATTAATGTGCCATCATCTACTAAAATTTTAACAATTTTACATTTAAAAGGCGCTTCAATTTCATTAAATAACTTCATGGCTTCTAATATACATATAGCACCTCCTTCTTCCACCACATCTCCTTCCTGTACAAATGCAGGCTTGTCTGCTTCCGGTGAACGGTAGAATGTCCCAGCCATCACAGCATCAATGGTATCTCCGTACGCTTGGGCATCAACTGCGGCAGGAGTTTCTTTTGGTTTTTCAGCAATTTCTTCAGCTTGTGCTGGCCTTACTTCATCATGAACTTCTGGGTGCACTGATTCAATTAAGGGCTCAGCAATTACATGCCCTTTTGCACTTCCATTGCCAGAACGCATTGATAAATTGAAATCTCCTTTACGAATAACCAATTCGCTTAACTGCATACGGGCAGCTTTTTCAAGGATTGTATTCATTCCATCATAATCTTCAGGGTGAAGAAGTGGGTCTGCTCCGCCTGAAACTTCAGATTTAACCTGGACTTTATCTTCTTCAGGTTCTTTAATTAAATCTTCAATTTCGATGTCTGCTGGAGTTTTTGGCCTTTTTTCTTCTTCTAATGCCCTCCACTTGAAATATTCCATTGATACTTCGGGGAATAAGCAATATGAAAGGATATCCTCTTCGTTTTGGATCAATTTCGGGTCCGAAACGTTTTTAGTTGCAGTTGGCAATATCGGTTTTAAGTCATCTGCTGGCCTATGGCCGATTGGCTTTTCTTTTCCTAAAATTTGTTTTATAAATTTAGGTTCAATAGGAGCAGGTGAACGCCCATACATTCCTTTTACATAATTTTTTACCTCTTGAGGGACAACTTTGTAACGCTCTCCGGTTAATACGTTCATTACTGCTTGAGTGCCTACGATTTGGCTGGTAGGAGTAACTAATGGAGGGTAACCTAAATCTTTACGGACCCTTGTTACTTCTTCAAGTGCTTCTTCCAGTTTTTCGCTCGCATCTTGTTGCTCCAATTGAGAACGGAAGTTAGAGATCATTCCTCCCGGAATTTGATGAACTAATATTTCAGAATCAATAATTGGTTCATACCCCCTGCCTTTCGAACGTTTAGGAGTTAACTCCTTGAAATACTTATTTACTTTTCTCAAAGCGTCCATATCGAGGTTAACATCATACTCTGTTTCATCGAAAATTGCATGAATTGTTTCTACAGGTGGTTGCGATGAAAATCCAGCCATTGATGAAATAGCGCAATCCACAGCACCAGCACCCGCTTTTGCTCCCTCGAAATATGCAGTTTCAGACATTCCACTTGTTGCATGGCAATGTACCTGGATTGGAATATCAAATTCTTTCTTTAAAGCAGAAACTAAATCCTTCGACATAGTTGGTGATAACAATCC
>JANQEC010000182.1 GCA_028278585.1 Cyclobacteriaceae bacterium
ATCCCACCTCCTGGGTGTGAACCACTTCCACACAAATAAAGCCCATTAATTGGTGTATTGTATCGCATACATGAAGGAATTGGTCGGGTCATGATCTGATCAATCGCGTGTTCACCATGGAAAATATGTCCGGTTGGGAGGTTATATCTTTCTTCGAGATCAACTGGTGTCAACAATTCAGATCCTACGATGGAGGTATTTATATCAGGACTGTATTGAGCCAATGTATTGATTGTAGTATCCATTAATTCTTTTTTGGACTTATCCGTCCATCCACCATCCAACTCATAAGGAACGTAATGGATGAATATGGAAATGGTAGCACATTCGCCTGGTGCTTTTCCGCCCAGGTAGATATCTAGCACGGGTTCTTTTGAGAAATTTTTATACTTCACCGGATCATATGCTTTTTCCATTTCCAACCAGGTGTTACCGGTTCTGGCAAATCGTATTTCACTTTCCAATCCATTGAGTCGAAAAGGTTTGTCAAGTGCCAGTAGAAGCTTTGCCGTCGTGCCCCTTGATCTAAAATGTTCAATTCCATGTTCCAGGGAATATTCAATCTGGTTGGGTTCAAGCAGGTTAAAGCAGGTTTCTTTTGGAGAACAAGATGCTGCGATCCTTTGGGTTTCAAATTCATCACCATTTTTCAATTTTATTCCCTTCACTTTTCTGTTTTCATCAAGGAGGATCTGATTGACCTGGCTGTTGATCATCACCTCAACTCCGGCCTGCTTTGCAGCTGTTTCAAGGGAAGAGATCAAGGCCTGAGGTCCGCCCACTACTTCATTAGAAGACAAGCATTCCCACAAGAGAAGGTTCAGTGTTGTGTAAGCAGACCTTGGGCTTGTGAAAGAACCGTAAATGGCTGGTCCGGATATACCTGCTTTTAAAAATTCTGTTTCGAATCGCTCGTCAAGAAAATCCTGGACTGACATTGGAGCTACTTTTAGAAATTCCATCATAGCGGCCTTTCCCAATCTTTTTAGTCTCAATCCTTTTTTGACCAGTTGCCAGAGATCACCCGTCCCCATGTTTACAAGATCCGGGGGTACCTGATCCATGATATCACGGATAAGAGGCGTTATTTTCCTGATAAACGATCGGTATTCAATGTAAGCCTTCGCATCTTTCATTGAGTATTTACTAATGCTCTTCGCGGATTGTACTTCATCACCGGATAGCGTAATACATTTCTCTTCTTTACCCAGGATTGCTATGGCGGCACGTTCATCATTCGTGACAAGTCCGTGTTTTTTCAGGGACAATTCGTTGATTACTTGTTCTCGCAGAGCTCCGGTTTCATGTAAAAGTCCATCTGACCAATATTCCGGGTGAAATTCTTCTCGTGCCGCTATCCCACCTAGAATGGACCTGCTTTCCAGCAACAATACTTTCTGGCCTTTGTTTGCCAGGATTGTAGCTGCGGTAAGACCATTGTGCCCTCCACCGATTACGATTGTATCATACTTTTTGCTCATGATCTTAAACAGCTCTTGATTGTAACATTGATTTTGCGCACAGTTCTCCTCCTGCACCCATGATACCACCTCCCGGGTGCGTTCCGGAACCACACATCCAAAGTTTGTCTATTGAGGTTTTGTACTTCGCATATCCTGCAAGTGGACGTTGGAAAAGCAATTGTTCCAGGGTTAATTCTCCTTGAAAAATGTTGCCTTCGGTGAGTCCCATTTTTTGCTCTAAGTCCCAGGGAGTCAGCACTTGCTTGTAGAGGATCATATCCCTGAGTCCAGGTATGTATTCAGCCATTGTATCAACTACAGTATCACCAAACGCATCCCTATACTTTGGCCAATTCTCTGCTCCTTCTTTGATGTGGTAAGGCGCATATTGTACAAAACAGGAAAGTATATGTTTGCCTGGAGGTGCAACACTGGGATCAGTCAACGATGGAATAACCGCGTTGATGTAAGGTCGAGTCGAGAATTCACCATACTTCGCCTGGTCAAATGCTTTCTCGAGGTAATCTATGCTTGGAGCGATGGCTACATCACCCTTCAAGTGCTCACCAACTCCGGGCCTGCAGCTAAATTCAGGAACCCGATCAAGGGCAAGATTAACCTTACCCGAGCTACCCCTCAACTTGTACCTGTTTATTTCCTTGAGTACATCATCTTCCAGGTGGTCTTTTCCCACCATCTTAAGATAAGTGCGATTGGGATCAAGGTTGGAAATGACAGTTTTGGCCGTTAATTCATCTCCATTTTCCAAAACCACCCCTTGTGCTTTGCCATTTTTAATCAATACCTGTTGAACACCAGCTTCTGTACGTATCTCTGCGCCAAAACTTTTGGCTGCATTCGCACAAGCCATGCTAATGCCACCGGTTCCACCTTTGGAGAATCCCCATGATCTGAATGCTCCATCCAGCTGACCCATGTAATGATGGAGCAATACATAAGCTGTGCCCGGTGAGCGAACTCCCTGGAACGTACCAATTATACCACTTACGGACATGGGTGCCTTAAGCACTTCTGATTCAAACCACAGATCCAGAAAATCAAGTGCGCTCATTGTGATGAGCTTAGTATTTAGATGAAGTAATTCAGGTCCCAGATCTTTAAACGTTTTCCCAAGTCTAAGTAATGCTTTTAGCTCCTTAGGATGTAATGAAGTTATGTCGGGTGCGGGGTGATCAATGACTGTCTTGGCAAGTTTCCCCATGTGTGTCATGACTTTACTGAACTCCGGATAGACTTCCGAGTCCTTCTTGCTGAACCTTGCGATTTCCCTCCTGGAACGATTCGGGTCTGCCCACCGAGCTAAAGAATCACCATTTGGTAGAGGCAGAAAGGAACAATCCATAGGAATGACCTCATACCCATGTTTGGCCAAATTGAGCTCGCGGATAATGTGCGGACGAAACAAACTAACAACATAAGAAGCGACTGAAAATGTGAATCCAGGGTGTAATTCTTCGGAGACAGCAGCACCCCCAAGTACATGTCTTTTTTCAAGGACCAATACTTTTCGACCTGCCTTGGCCAGGTACGCAGCACAAATCAATCCATTATGACCGCCTCCAATTATGATTGCATCGTATTTCTGACTCATGATTTTTTACTTTTTGGAGTGAAGGTTTTTCGTTCCGGATTGAAGAATTGTGGTTTGCATATTTCAGCGGAAACGGTGTGTCGTTTGTGCTCCACGGTCATTTCAATTTGAATGATAGAACCAAGCTTTTCGTATTTCTTTTCGATCGTAGCTAATGCGATGTTCTTCTTTAGAATGGGGGACCAGGTACCACTGGTAGCATAGCCTATCTGTGTTTTTTTTGATCGATCTGTATAAAGAGGAATGGAATTGCGCCAGGATGTGCTACCAATCTCAGGAGGCAGGCCATATTGATTGTAGAGCTTTTCAATTTCAGGCCAGCTAATATCAAGTCCCACGATCGACCAGTTCGAACCCCTTTCTTTTTCCGCTTTTAAAGTTTTCTGACCATTAAATGGATCGCGATCTAAGTTTACAGTCCAACCGAGTGAGATTTCATAAGGACTTGACATTCGGTCTTCGATCAGGCAATGAAGCGCATTGTAATAATCCACATCTTTCAGAATCAGCCCAGCCTCCACACGCGTTACGTCAAGTGCTGCAAGACCTGCGGGACGGATGTCAAAGTTTTTTCCAGCATCCATGAGGGCATCCCACAACTTAATCGCATGATCGTTTTCAACCCACAGTTCATATCCCAGGTCGCCGGTGTAGCCAGTTCGTGATACATACATTTCGAATCCATCCGTCCTTGTTTTTGTCATTCCAAAAAAGGAAAGTTCATCCAACTTTGCATCACAAATATTCTCCAGGATTTTTCGCGATGTAGGTCCTTGTAAGGCTAGCCCGGCGATCTGTTCTGAGATATCTTCCAATGCTACATCATATCCTCTTAAGAAGCGACTGAACCAGGAATAGCATGGATCAGCCGAAGTGACGAAGAATTCATTTTCATCTCTTCGCATCACGGTTCCATCATCGACTACTTTTCCATCTTCAGTACACCAGCAGCAATAAGTAACCCGCCCGATTTTTAATTTTTCTATATTCCTCACCATTATTCGGGAAAGGAATCTTGCAGCATCGGAACCACTAACCTTGTATTTAAACAGTGGAGTGATGTCAAGAAGTCCTGCAGCATTTCGAAAGGCAAAATATTCTGCATCGTGTGGAATTCCATAGGTGCTGGCTGCATAATAGCCAGCCCATTCCTTCCACTGCATGCTATCACACAGTTCAGAAGTCCTTGGAAAAAAAGGAGTTTTAATTGGCATATAAATGAATTTGAAAAGAGAAGAGTAGTAAAATGAGCTAATAGCCAGATTTCATTGAGAGAATGAAGGCAAAGTTCTTACATCACAATCCTGGAATCATGACCCATGGAAGAGAGGAGATATGTGCTGTAAGAAAGCTCATAGGATCAAATGTACGTTTTCTTTTCGAATTCCGAGAGGATCTCATTTTTATGTGATGTAATTTACCTTGAGTACATCAACCTTGATTTTTGCTCTGGCAAGGAAGTCAAGCCAGAAAAGTTGCTGAGCGGAGAGATGATCATTTGGTGATTTAACTTCATAGAATTGGTAGCTTGAATCTTTCCATAAAAAGAGATCAGGGAAACCGGCACTGTTTTCCTTCATATTTTTAGACATCTCCAATAGAACTTGTTTTAGTCCTTTTAGTGGAACTTTTTCTATCATAACCAGTATTGCGGGAAGTAAACTTTCGTGCCAAATGACAAACCGGTTAGCGATACCTTCTTTTTCCTGGTAGTACTTTCTGATGTGTGTATTTAGGCTTTTTCTTGTTTTGAGCGAGTTAAGTCTTGCTTCGAGGAGATGGACCCTGGATTCAAAAAATACATCATCGTTTAGATCTGAGGGTTGTCTTTGGAGTGGATGATGAAACGACCCATGACTTTCGTCAAATATTTCTTCCCAGAAAACCAATCCAAAGATCCCACGCCACAGGAAATTTTCAGCATGAAACCCGTTCCAACCTTTTTCTTCAAAATAAGCTATCGTTGCTTGCTCTACTTTCAATTCCGGATCCTTAACGATTGAAATAGATGGTGCAACCTTCAGCCGCTCGGTCATACTTCTGTTTATCCGAACACCGGAACGATTTAAGTAATCTGTTGCAAAGGTTAATTCGGTTGCATTTGAAGGCCTATCCAATATTTCCTTTGCAATTTTGATGGCCTGATCTTTTTGATCAATTTTTTCCAATATCCTGATCTTTCGTTCTCTCGACGGATGGCGATCTGTAAGCGAGTAATGCTCGAGAGCCATAGTTGGTTCTTCGATTTGCTCCAGGTAATACGCAATCTTAAGAAGAAGTTTCTCTGCTGATTTGGCGGACCGGGGATATTTTAGCCATTCCGTCCAGGGTATCTCTTGAATAAACTCTTCAAGTGGTAGTTCTGCTTCCTGAACTTCGTAGATTAAACGTCGAAATTGGGAAATATGAAGAACTGAAAGTGCTTCCTCTCTTGACTCAAACCAGGGTTTGAATTTGGTTTCGTCAAGTTTTTCAATTTTAACATTTCCTACATCTCTTATCACAAAATCTGTCATGCGACCCCTGTAATACCCGAAAAATAAAAGCTTAATAAATTCTACTTCTTCGTTTTTTAAAACCTCAGCCACTTCTTCGTTTTCATGAATGGTTTGGATGTCGGCTTCCGTTAATTCCAGAAGGATCTCCTCCTTTTTTTGCGACTTTTCCAGGAAGTCAAAATGTGATAGAAGTTCAGCTTTTGTGAATAACCTGAACTGCGCGATGTCTTGATTTTCGTTTATTCTTATAAATGATTGGTGAACCAATTCTTCTTTTGCGCTA
>JANQEC010000190.1 GCA_028278585.1 Cyclobacteriaceae bacterium
ATGATAGGTTCATATAGATATTGATTAACGGAGGGATCCATTCACCACGCTCCTTTAAGAGTTTATAGAGTAGTTTGAACCCATCATCATAGGAAACATTTGAATCAAAATGCTCCTTAAAAATGGTATCATCAAAACCTGCATAAAATTCGGGTTTTGGTTCACACAGATCTTTCCGGTTAGGGAAATAATGAGCCATAAATGAGAGCAAAATGTCTCGAGCTTCTTTGTTGTAACTGGTATACATCGTCACTTTTCCAAAGAAGTATTTGTTATCGGGATATGCCAGCACCAGTGTACCTAAACCATCCCAAATACCGGCGAGCGCAAATACACCTTTTCTTGGATTAATCGAAGGTTGGTAGTTGGGTTGAACCCACGACCTGCCAAGCTCAATTGCATTTGCCAGGTAATCCCTTTTCATTGATTCTGTAAAATTGAAATAGTGAGAAGTTGAAAGCTCAAATTCTCCGGTGTCCGAATTATACGCTCTATCACCTGTAATGAATCGATATCCTCCGATGATTTCCTGATCTTCAGGACTATATACGATCAATTGTTCATAGCACCGTTCGCAGGTATCGTATTCATCAATGTCAATTTCCAAACCAGTACCTCCTCCAGCATATCGAAAAGAAACCTCTCTCAATCTCCCAATTTCCTGCATGGTATTCGGAGCATTGTGATGATTCACTATGTATATCTTGTTATTTGCCTTGTTTGTATCACGCACAAATCGTTCACTGGTCAGTTCCTCTTCGATCAGGTGACGTGCTACAGGAGCTATTATTCCTTGTTGTTCCGTATTCTTCATATTGGCGGTTAAGCCGACTTAAGTTTATAGGCCTTTTCCTTTACCCATTGTGCCCATTCTTTGTCGGAACGTTCTTGAGTAAATATTTCAGGCATGATTGGATCGCCAATCACAATATCAATCCTTGTGCCTTTTTGTTTATACAATTCATCTACAAGGAAAAACATTTCAATATTCAATTTAATACCTAAAAACTTTCTGACATTGGCAAGCCGGTAAAAACGATTGGTCAGCCGGCCGTCAATGTGAACCGGAATTACTGGTTTTCCATATTTTTTGGCTTTTGAAATGAAGGTCTTTTTCCATTCCAGGTCTTCTATTTTACCTTTTGTTTTCCGGCTAACCAAGCCTGCAGGAAAAATAAAAGTGGCAGTGTCTGAAGCAAATTGCTTTTCTACCATCTGAAGTGATTCAACTGCATTTTTTCCAACCTTATTGACCCCAATGAAACGGTCTTTCAATGTCTTCACATTCATCAATAAGTCATTCACAATGAATTTTATATCCGGCCGAACTTCTTTGAATAAATGGATTATGGCAATAGCATCTAAGCCGCCCAGAGGATGATTACTTGCGAAAATACATGATGCCGGAGGTCTGGGAATATTCTCTATGCCCTTTAGGTTCAGTTTGAGGTTGAAGTCATCGATAGCTGCCTGACAAAAAGCATAAGAATCGTCATCTTTATGTTTAGCCATAAATTCGTTGACTTCATCCTGATGAATGACTTTTTCAATCCACCGAATAAAAAAACGAGGAAGCCACTTAAGTAGCTTCTTATTTTTACTAATGATTAATCTTCTGACATCAACAAATTTGTCCATTCAAACAGGCGGTACTGGTTTACGCTTAGGGCAATTTTAGTTGGAATTTGGTGTACCTGCAAACGGGGTAAATCAAGAATTCAAATTTTACGAATTATGAATTTTTAACTTCCATGAAAGACCATTTCAAAACTTCCTTTCAACCAATCTCACATTGATGATTCTAACATCATCGATCGGTCTATCGAGATCATTTGTTGCTGTTGCAGCAATCTTATCTACTATTTCCAAACCTTTCACCACTTCACCGAACACCGTATAATTTTGATCCAGGTGAGGTGCCCCACCTAAGGTTTTGTATGCCTCTCTGTGATCTTCAGGGTATTGATACTTCGGGCTGTTTTCCAAATCGATTTTCGCTAATTCACTTAATTGATCTGAAATAATTCGAATGCTATCGGAATCAGGGTTTTCTTCACGCAACAGGCTCCTGCGATCCACCAGTGATTTGTTGGCTGAGTCATTAATGACACGATTCATGGAAAGCCAATCATTAACTCTACCTAATTGAACATCCAGTAAACTATCCGTAAACGCCCGCCCCTGGACTATGTAAAACTGCGTTGAACTAGATGCTCGTTCCGGGTTGTTGTCCCGTGCGGCACCTAATGCCCCTTTTTTATGAAAGACGTCCGGGTGAAATTCTGCTGGAATTGTATATGGCAAATCAGATCTCCCTAGTGTGTCGCTACTAGCTGCAGTCCTACTGTCAGGGTCACCTGTTTGGATCATGAAATTTTCGATAACCCTGTGAAATAAGATGCTGTCATAGAATTGGTCCTTGACCAGCTTTATGAAGTTGTCTCGGTGCTGAGGAGTTTCATCGTAGAGTCTTATCGTGATTGTCCCCACAGTGGTGACCAGTTCAACGTCCTGTGCTTGGTCATTCGTAGGAGTTTGTGTGGTACACCCCATACAGATTGCGATGACCAACAAGATTAAAGTTGAATATTTCATGACTTGATTAGTTTTTCCCAAACAACCGGTTATAATCGGATTCTCCTGCCAGGTATGCAAATGAAAAAGGATTTCCATTTTCAAGCAATTGTTCATAATACCCCCTGGCCTTTACTGTATCCTGATTATTATATAGATACCAGTTCCCAATGCTATAGGTAAACACATCATTGGAGGCTGAATTGGAACCTTCGGGCTGCAATTCCTCTTCAGACATCAAGCCTTTGTAGAACAAGCACATTTTAAAATAGCTGGTATTCTCAATGATCTCCATATCTGCATTTACTTTCTCAATGGCTGCATTTGCCTCATCATCGAGTCCTAACCTTCGCTGGATCATATAGAGCCAGTGTCCGCCTGAAACAACATTGTCATCATAACGTTCGGTAACTGTTCGATTGCCGTATGCTCTTAAGGCATTTTCCATGTCATTTTTCAGGTAATATGCCAATCCCAGGTGATACCAGATATTGCCATGCAATGTGCTGAGGGGTATGTTTCTCTCATTGGGCTGTCCATCAGGTTCTACCTGATCTTCGGATCCATCAATCAATTCAACGGCTTTTTCAAAATCAGCAATGGCTTTGTCATATTGCCGGGTAGAAATATATCGATGCCCCCTGTGACGGTACATGCGTGCATCTTCCGGGAATTTTTCAATTCCCGTTGTATATATGGTGATAGCGTCTTGAAACAGTCCGAGGTAAGCCGTCCTTCTGCCATACCAAATCAGTGCATCAGCATCTTCAGGGCTATTTTCGTAGGCATTCTTTGCCTGGTTAAAATTGTCAAGCGCATTCCCCGAATCGACGGAAGGCGTATAAAGTGTATCACCCATCAAAGTGATGGCTTCAATAGGTTGTGTTTCGTTAAGTTCCACGTCTGTGGTTTTCTTTTCTCCTCCTGGCTGGCAGGCAAAAAAAGTTAGGGTAAGAAGATAGGTTAGGTTTTTCATACTACAAGTATAATGAACAAGGGAATCCTTTGGCTTAACTATATACCAAATACCAAATACCAAAAAACAAATAGCAAATAGCAAATAGCAAATAAATTCCAAGCTTCAAATCTGAAAGTTCAAGTTTGGAATTTTACAATTTGGAGTTTGGGATTTGTTTGGAATTTGGAGATTGAACTTTTGGAATTTCTCAAGCTACTTGAGGTTCTTTTTAAAAAATTCAATCGTTCGATTCCACGATAGGTTGGCAGCCTTCTCATCGTATCTTGGAGTTGTATTGTTATGGAAACCGTGATTAACATCAGGGTAAATATGAGCTACGTACTGCTTATTATTTTTCTTTAGTGCTTCTTCATATGCTGGCCATCCCTCGTTCACTCGTTTATCCAAACCTGCATACTGAAGCATCAAGGGTGCATTTATTTTACTTACCAATTCATCTGCCGGTTGTCTTCCATAATAGGGAACTGCTGCAGACAAGGTTGGAATATTGACTGCCATCATATTTGAGATCCAGCCACCGAAACAAAATCCTACTACTCCTATTTTACCCGTGCAGTCTTCATGTGACTGAAGGTATTGATACGCTGCAATGAAATCTTCAAGCATTTCGTTACGATCACGCTTTCTCTGCATGGTCCTGCCTTCATCGTCATTTCCCGGATACCCCCCTAGCGGTGTGAGGGCATCAGGTGCGATGGTTATGAACCCTTCTAATGCTCCTCTTCTCCCAACATCCTCTATGTATGGGTTAAGTCCCCGGTTTTCATGTACGACTACAATCCCTGGCAACTTTTTTTTCCCTTTTTTGGGTCTGGATAGCAATGCCCGAATACTTCCTCCACCTTTGGGCGAATCATAGTTAATGAATTCTGAATTCAACCTTTTATCATCTTGTTTTACAAGAGCGGTCGTTTCATAATCTGGCATGATAAAGCTAAGAAGTGAAGTAACTGTGATCCCTCCGACCGCATAGATGGACAACTTTTCAACGAACTGCCTTCGATCAATTTTGTTATGCGCATAATCATCGTACAGATCAAATACCTCCTGACTGATATCTTCTTTTCGTAGCTTTTTCATGGACTTAATGGTTAGCAATGAGATACTTAAAGATAACGAGGTTCTTGGTAAGTGTTAATTGTAAAAAAGATGCTATGAGTTTGTAACGTTACTTGTTGCTAAATATGATTCCTGATATTTCATCTACCAGATCATCCTTAACCGATGGACTTTGATTAGAGAGTACAATAATTGTCTTCTTATAATCAGTGTATCGTACAATCGACGATTCATATCCTGGCCATAGCCCATAATGATCCAGTCTTTTCCCACAATTGATCCCGTTGATCATGTGCCCTTCTTTGACAAACCACCCAAATCCATAGTTACTTGAGCTATCCTTTGAGAATTTATGGGATTCAAAGGCATCGAGTAGTAGTTCTTGCGGCAACAATCGTTCGCTGTATAATGCCTGATCCCACTTAAAAAGGTCTGAGGTATTGGATAGGATCCCCACTCCGCCATATAGGGAGTCCGACCAGGCCATGCCGAACGAAGAAATGAACGCAGAATCCTTAGGATTGTATACTTTACCAAAAGCATAATTTTCCATTTGCTCTCCTTTATGCTGTTGAGAGAAAATTCCTGAATTATTCATTTCGAGTGGTTCCAATATTCGATCATTCAGGAATTGAACATAATCCTGCCCTGAAATACGTTCTATGATTAGTGCGAGCATGAAGTAACCCACGTTAGAGTATTCCCATTTACTCCCTGGCTCAAAGACCAACTGTGGTTTTTCCTTGTCCAGGTAAGTAAGTATAATCTCGTTTGTATAAATCCTGGATGGATCCATGTTTTGCCCTGCCCATCTGAAAAACTGTCTTTCGGAAAATCCAGATGTATGAGTTAATAAATGTCTGATGGTGACATCACCATATCCTATGTTTGGGAGGTGCTTTTCAATCTTATCGTCATACGCTAACTTGTTCTCTTCTCTCAACATCATGATAAGCATGGCCGTAAACTGCTTGGACAAAGAAGCGATCTCAAAAACAGATTGTTCATCCAATTCTTTCACAGCATCCAAATTCAAATAACCATACGCTTTATTAATCAGAATTTTACCATCATCAGCAACAAGCACCGATCCACTGAACTGCTGGGAAAGATTGTAACTGTTAATCAGGCTATCAATTTTATTGGAAATAGCTAGATGCTTCATGGCATCATTTCCCTGAGAGGAGTTTTCACAGCTCGTGGACACACAAAGCATCACGCATAATACAAGTAGATACACATTCATTTTCATTACCATAATCTTATTTATGGTATATGACATATCAACAAACCAACTATGTTACATATGCTTTCTTACAATCGTTAAGAGGAGAGAAAAACCTGGAAATACATCCTTGATTCTGGTTCAAAAAGATTTGAGTTAAACAGGTTTTATTTTGAATCCCAATCAATTACTTTCAATTTGGGCCAATTAGATTTCCATCTGGTTGCTTTTTTTTCAAATACTTCACGTGGGATGATTTTCTTGTTTGGCCTGACAATCAAATTGAATAGGTCATCCAGCCCAAAAGGGGCATAAACGTTAAAACTGTGATCAACGAAGTTTATACCAATGCTCGTGGCGGTCGAAGGCCATGTGGATATGGCATCCTCGCATGAAGTGTATGGATCAATTTTAATGCCCGTGTGGTCTTCGTACCAAAGATGAACACTCGCCTCATTTACAACATCTATTTCCAACGATAAGTCCTCTGCGCTTGAGTTTATCTCTTTTCTTATTTCTTCTTCATGTTCTGAACTCATCCGTTTTGGATCGTAGAAAACCAAATCAATGTCCAGTATGTTTTGAGCGATTGGGTAATTATGTAATTTGTTCCATACGCTTTGCGTAATACATCCAGCACCCACATACCAATTGGGAAGATCCAATCTGGCAGCCAATTCGAGTACCTTCAAGACTTCCTCATTCTGTTTTATAATACCTATAAGCTGTTGTTCTCCTGGAGTCGTCATCGGTTTGGGTCGTGTTCTTTTTTTTTTTTGGGGGGGGGGTAGTAAAGCTAAGGAATTCATTTTGTGAACGTATACTTCGGTTTCAATTTGCAGCCGAATGATTGAGAAATTGAAAAAGACCTATATTGACTTTTGATGATTCGATCAAGCAAACTTGGAATACTTACCGCTTCCTCATTGGTAATATCTTCCATGATAGGAACAGGAGTTTTTACAAGTCTGGGCTACCAGGTCGTTGACATCAAAACCGGATTTTCAATCTTATTTCTTTGGGTAGTAGGCGGGGTAATTGCTTTTTGTGGAGCGGTAACGTATGCAGAATTAGGTTCTGTATTTAAGAGGTCCGGAGGCGAATACAATTTACTCAGAGAACTCTATCACCCTGCTCTGGGATTTGTTGCAGGATGGGTCTCAGTTACTGTAGGATTCGCTGCACCCGCTTCCCTTGCTGCAATGGCGCTGGCTTCCTATATGTCAACAGTAATCCCCGGAATACCCCAGGATCATTTGGCTGCTGGCACTGTGCTTATGTTTACCATCATCCATGCATTATCTGTAAATGTTGGCAGTGGCGTTCAAAATAGTACCACGATACTAAAAGTCATCTTAATCTTAATTTTCGTTGGATTTGGGTTTGGCATTGCATCACCGCAGCGTGTTTCACTTCTCCCTGAGGAAGGAAGCTGGTCTGAAATAGTAAGCCCTCCATTTGCAGTAGCGTTGATCTATGTCTCATATGCCTATACCGGGTGGAACTCATCCATTTACATCATCGATGAAATGAAGCACCCAACAAAGGATCTTCCCAAGTCTTTGTTTTTGGGTACCCTGATCGTTATGATCCTCTACGTTTTGCTGAACTATATTTTTCTATACACGGTATCCATCGAACGCCTGGCAGGTCAAATCGAAATAGGTTTTCTTTCCGGTCAATCCATTTTCGGAGAAGTTGGGGGAACAATCATAGCCATTGCTATTTCGGTATTGTTACTCTCAACAGTGAGTGCCTATGTATTCCTGGGGCCACGAGTCAGTAAAGTAATGGGAGAGGATATTATAGCTTTCAGAATTTTGGCCAAAACAAATTCAAGGAACATCCCTGCAAATGCCTTTGTTTTTTCCGCATGCCTGAGCCTCCTGTTCATCTATTCATCCACTTTTGAACAAGTACTGTTGTATACTTCGTTTCTTTTGATCTTTATAACTACCATAACAGTAGGCGGCGTCTTTATCCTTAGAAAGAGAAACAGGAACATGATCTCAGAAACATACAAGACCTGGGGGTATCCTGTTACACCACTTATCTTCATCGTCGTAAGTGTCTGGACATTGATTTTTGTAGCAATTGACAGACCGGTTGAAAGTCTTGTAAGTATAGGAATTTTAGCAACCGGGATCTTTGTTTACTTTTTAGTGGAGCGGAAATGAAACGGATCTTGGATTTTAGATTTTAGATTTTGGATTCTACAATCTCCTCAATCTACAATCCATCTATCTTCCGCTAACCAGCAGCTCTCGCAAAGCTTCATCTTCTCCCAGCGTTCTGCTCTTGACTTCTTTTTCATCAACTTCCTTGGGTTGTTCAGTTCTTGTCAGGTAAACAGGTACTTCGACCCGGACTTGCCGCTCAACAAAAACAGTATCCGAAGGAAGCTGGACTGTAATCGTATCAATAACAGGCACTTGAATGGTCACAGGTTTTTCAATAATCACTTCCTTTGAAGGAAGTAAGGTCCATACCAGAATCATCAGGAAGAACAAAGTCAAAACGTTGGCGTACATGGGTGTTTTATAGCTCAACCATGTTGCCAGTACTCCACGATTCTTTCTTTTCATCTCTCTAAGAAGTTCTGTTTTTACTGCCGGACGAACAGTCCTCTTTTTCTCCTTCGAAACGGATGATATCATCAGAGAAAGTTCTTCAAAACCATTTTTCCCTAAAACTTCATCAATCCATGCTTTTTCTTCATTGGTTAGATCTGCATAGGTCTTGGTTCTCAAAATAGTGTCCAGTCTGTCAAAATCTTTATTTTCCATGTCTCTCAATTTTTAATTGAACGTTCGACAAATTTCTTAATATGAAAAAGGCGGGATTTAACCGTACCTTTTGGTATTTCAAAAATTTCAGCAATCTCTTCGATTGTCAGGTCTTGCTGGTATCTGAGTAAAAACATCGTTCTTCTATCTTCCTCGAGTTTTTCCAGGGAAAATCGGATTTGATCTGTGATGATCTCATTGTCCAATTTTTGCTCTATCACTGATTCAGCTATCCCTGTGACTTGCAATTGCTTTAGGTACTCAACCTCAAAACTTCTTTTCCGATACCCATTTTTGCACATGTTCGATGCTATCTGAAAAAGCCACGGCTTTACAACGTTTCCTGGCTTAAACAGCTGCGGTCGCTCAATGATCTTTGAAAACAAGTCATGCACATAATCTTCGGCCATTCTTGAGTCTGACCAAAGCATGCGAAAGAAAAACGCATTCAATCGATCCGCATAGCGATTGTACAACGACGAAAAAGCATGATGATCCCCTTTCTGAACGAGGATCATCAATTGCTCATCTGTCTTTTTCTTATAGTTTTTGAAAAGCATTCGAATTACTCTTCTATCACCTCCATAAAAAGTCTGAACCCTACCGCCGTGTCCGGGCCTGTGTAATTTACCACACTTGTTATTGTACTTTCTTCTGCTGTATGATTCCAACTGCCTCCCATTGCGATACCTTCAATGTCTGTCATTTCAGCCACATTGCCAATGACATCATATAGCCCAATTCCATTCGCAAAGTAAGTGCCTACTGGAGAAGTGATTGCCCATCCATCTCCTGCGATTCCGGCTGGACATACGATCTCATCTGGAGTTTTAACATTTGCCAGGTAGCAATTCTTATCGTTTACGATACTATTTCGAAGGTTCATATCTCCAGTATACCAGGGATAAGATATTTCCCCCTGACTAAACTCTTCTACTTTACCTTTACTTTCGATTCTGAAGGTAAAAGAGTTTCCTTCCAGGCTCCACGATTGAATAAGTTTATTACCCAGTGCTGAGGTGATCCATTCTTTCTTGGTTGGCAATCTAAGTTTCACTTTCTTGAATTTTCGATCCTCCTGAACATTGTATTGAGCAGTAAGCCACTCACAATATATTTTGGCCCCTTCAAAGGAGATATCCATGGCAGGGTAATCATCAAATGTTCCTTTTTTCTTTCGATTTATATTCTTGCTGGAATGGTAGTTTTTATGGAAGGCCAGCGAAATGCCCTCATAAGCAGATAGATCGATTGATGCTTTTTCCAGGAGGTCACCATATCCATTATCCTTTAAGTAATCAAGAAAAAACTCGTACTCATTATTTGTCAATTCTACGTGAGATGCATAAATGTTGTCCTTGATCTTCCTCCACTTTTTATCAAGTGTTTTCATGTCAAGGTCCACTTTATTAAAGGCACGTCTTTCTTCCGATTGTTTACTCAGAAGAAGTTCAACCCTGGTACGAAGCTCGGATTTATCCGCAACCCCCATCAGCTTTTCCTTCCAGAACCCTGACATCTCTTCATTTCCCAATTCATCGTAATACTCCTTCAGGAGCAGGAATGGAACGATGTAATTTGTACCGAGCACATTGCCTAAGGCAGTATTCGGTTCACCATTGAAGTCGATGGTGAGGTAGTCCAGAAGAAACTTGTTTTCAATGTTTTCTCTCAAAGAGCTATAATGATCTAATCGCTCTGAACCATATTGAGAGGCGAGTCCTACAACATACAGCTGATCTTCTATTTCCTTAAGCTCATTTCTTGGCAGTGTTAACGCATAGTAAAAATCCCGGTCAACATTGGTATACGGGAGATCTATTGCAGATCCACTTTTCCCATTTTTCAGACCATTTTTATCCAGTTTTCTTTCAAGATAATCCTTATCATCTGCCAGTTCAAGGTTGATGATCACGACATCCTGACGCACGGACATTACATCTTGAAGTATCCATAATGGCATGGTTGTGTGTACTGCATCGGTAAAGAGGATGCCGTCTTGCCCAACCGACATCAGCACATTATATCCATAATTAAGGGTACTACTGCTAACAATTCCCGATTCAAACACTTTTAATGAAATGTGTGTACGCTGATCAGAAATCCGGTATTCCTCAAGAATTAATTGTTCTTCCATAAATGCATTCTGATCATCCTTTGATTCGATCGCCTTTACCAAAAGCGCATTCCCTTCTGCATTCCATCCAAGCATTTTAGATCTCACATACAGCGCGGAAGAGCTTCCGGGAAAATCCGTCTCAACTTTTTCAACCAAAGGTTCCAATTCTTCATCCGTTACGCCACCATATTGAGCAGCTCTGAATAATTGCAACCAGCCTGATTCATCATCAGGATTCAACTCCAAATAAGTTTGCCACGACCTGAATTTTTCCAGGTACCAGCTTTTGGTTTTCAATTCCGATAGCTTTGAAGGGACTGGTTCTGGTTCAGCATAAGAGCAAAACCAGAAGGCTGTTAAGGTAAGTATTGCTGTTAATCGTTTCATCACTCGTTTTAGTTTTAGATTGTTTGCAATTCCGGAATCAAGAAGTAGTACACTTCGCAAACACTCAGGTTCAATACAATTCACATTTTTTTGAAACAATGGGATTGAAATGGGTTACCTATTCATTTTCAAAGCATTAAATCCGCAACCATTGATCTGGGGACTTATCATAAAATGAAGAAATATGAAAGATCTCCTGAAAAGCAAGATTATCTCAGCCATGGTTTCATGGATCAATAGAATCCTTTTCCTATTGGCTGTGATATCTATCCTACAACTGTAATTTTTAGAAATAGTATTCTGGTAAACAACTATCAAGATGAATAACTTCGTTCTGTGAACAGCGAAAGAATTAGGTTATTAACAAAGTACATTGAAGAAGAGCCGAAAGACCCTTTTAATATCTATGCATTGGCAATGGAGTATTATGAGGAAAATAGCGATGAAGCTTTGAAGCTGTTACGAAACCTGGCTACCAATCACTCCAACTATTTACCCACCTACTTTAAGCTTGCTCACCTCTATTGGGAGTTAGAAAAGTGGGAGGATGCTGAGACGATCTTTAAAAGCGGAATCTCGTTGGCAGATCAGCAGAACGATCAGAAAGCACTATCAGAATTGAAGTCTGCGTATCAGAATTTTCAATTTGAGAGAGATTAGTTGGTTAATTAGTTAATTAGTTAATTAGTTAATTAGTTGATTAGTTAATTAGTTAATTAGTTGATTAGTTGATTAGTTGATTAGTTGATTAGTTGATTAGTTGATTAGTTGATTGGTTAATTAGTTGAT
>JANQEC010000215.1 GCA_028278585.1 Cyclobacteriaceae bacterium
GCCCTGGAGCGCCTCATTTTCTTTCAAATCACATTGAAGCCAACATTATCAACGCAGGTGATGGAACGCATGAACATCCTACGCAAGCTTTGCTCGATACATTTTCTATTCTTGAAAGAACGGGAAAAGTGGAAGGCAAAAAAGTGGTTATCGTTGGAGACATTCTTCACTCACGTGTGGCGTTGTCCAACATTTTCGCGCTACAAATATTGGGAGCTAAAGTAATGGTTTGTGGTCCGGCCACCTTGCTTCCAAAGCACATCAGGGAATTAGGAGTTGAAGTTGAAACCGATATTCGAAAAGCACTGGATTGGTGCGATGTTGCCAATATTCTCCGCATTCAATTGGAACGGCAGCAGATGAGTTATTTTCCGTCACTACGAGAATACGCACAATATTTTGGAGTGAATAAGCAATTGCTTGATTCATTGAACAAAGAGATCACCATCATGCATCCGGGCCCGATTAATCGTGGAATAGAGATCACAAGTGATGTTGCAGATTCGGAGCATTCCATCATTCTTGATCAAGTAGAAAATGGTGTAGCCATCCGAATGGCTGTTCTTTACCTGCTGGCTGGGGTGAATTCCGACTAAGTACCTACGTAGTTAAAGGGTGTGATTTCGTTAAGCTCTTCCTTAAGAGAATCAGACACGTCAAGATCCTGAATAAAGGATTTAATCGCCGCTTCATTAATTTCAGCATTCGTACGTGTCAATGCTTTGAGCGCTTCATATGGTTTAGGATATCCCTCTCTCCGTAAGATCGTTTGTATTGCTTCTGCCACCACGGCCCAATTGTCCTCCAAATCAGCTTTAATGGCTGTCTCGTTAACATTGATTTTCTCTAATCCCCTTTCTAAGGATAGAAGTGCCAAAAAAGAGTGCGCAATAGGCACACCAATGTTTCGAAGTACGGTTGAATCCGTCAAGTCACGCTGCAGCCGTGAGATTGGCAATTTGGCACTCAAATGTTCAAACAATGCATTCGCAATACCAAAATTGCCTTCTGCATTTTCAAAGTCAATTGGATTTACCTTGTGCGGCATGGCTGAAGAACCCACTTCATTTTTGGAAATGGTCTGCTTGAAGTAGTTCATTGAAATGTATTGCCAGACGTCCCGACTCAAATCGATCAAAATTGTATTGATTCGTTTGATACAGTCAAAAAGAGCAGCTAAATGATCGTAGTGTTCAATTTGAGTGGTAGGATAACTTCTCTTAAGGCCTAAGGATTTCTCCACAAATGAGGTCCCAAACGAATGCCAATCCTGATCAGGATAGGTGACTGAATGAGCATTGAAATTGCCCGTAGCTCCACCAAACTTAGCTGCATAAGGGATCTGATCAAGCGTATTTTTTTGTCCTTTCAACCTGGATACAAACACGTCAAATTCTTTCCCAAGACGGGTAGGTGAAGCTGGCTGGCCGTGTGTTTTGGCAAGCATGGGTATGTCTGCCCATTTCTTTGAAAGTTGCTCAAGCTTCGAGATCAGTTGATTCAATTTTGGAGTAAATACTTCGTTCATCCCATCCTTTAAAGAAAGAGGGATAGCAGTGTTGTTTATATCTTGGGAGGTAAGTCCAAAATGAATAAACTCCTTAAAATCCGATAGGCCCAGTGAATCTAATTTCTCTTTAATAAAATACTCAACCGCTTTGACATCATGATTGGTTGTTTTTTCAATTTCCTTTATTGCTTCTGCATCTTCCAAAGAGAATTCCTCATAAATTTTCTTAAGCTCTGAATTTTTAGCTTGATCATAATCAGACAGTTGTGGAATACCAGATTCGGACAATGCGATGAAATACAGAATTTCTACCTTAACCCGGTACTGTATCAGGGCTTTCTCCGCGAAATAGTTAGAAAGTGATTGCACCTTTTCCCGGTATCTGCCGTCGATTGGAGAAATACCTTCCAGAGGATTGAAATTCATATTTTTTGTTAAAAATGAGAACGCAAAATTACGTTATCCTGTTTACTTGTCTGGTGGTGAGGTGAGAATTACCTTTGCGCCGCAAAAATTCAAAAAATGGCATTCGGATTATTTAAAAAGAAAAAGGGAAAAGTTGACGAAAGATACCTTGATCTTAAAGTCAAAGAGGTTGTTCATATTGCAAAGGATGCTGTAAATCTTGTGTTCGAAAAGCCAGTTGAATTTGATTACCAACCGGGACAATTTGTTACAATAATTTCCGAAGTAGACGGGAAGAAGATAAGAAGAGCATACTCGCTGTGCACCACACCATTTGAAGATGAGTATCCGGCAGTTACAGTAAAGAGAGTGCCGGAAGGTGCCATGTCCAACTACCTGAATGATAAGATAAAAGCCGGAGATGAAATTGAGGTTATGGAACCGATGGGGATGTTCACTACAGAATATGACCCTGCTCAAAGCAGAAATACTGTCTTTTTTGGTGGAGGTAGCGGAATAACTCCCCTGATCTCAATCATTCGATCTATTCTTCTGAAAGAACCAAATAGCAAAGCAACACTTGTATACGCGAACAGAAGTGAGGAATACATCATATTTAAAGAGTTAATAAGCCAACTTCAAAAAAAGTATAATGGAAGGTTCAATGCGATTCACATTTTAGAAAATGGTGAAGCAGACTACTCCGGCAGGCTGACAACTGATGTAATAGACTCCATTTGTGCTTCCATAGGGTGTGATGATCAAACAGAATTTTATATCTGTGGACCTCAGCCAATGATGGATATAACGTTCGCCGGGCTTGAAGAAAAAGGTTTTTCAAAAGAGCAGATCAGAATGGAGAGTTTTGAGGCTGGTAAAACTTCACCCAAAGAGATTATAGCTACATCGGATGATGGAGATAGTGAGGTTACAATCCTACTTGATGGTGAAGAGCACTTAGTCAGTGTTAAAAAAAGCGCCTCAATTTTGGATACTGCTTTAGACGCTGACCTGGATATGCCATACTCCTGCCAAAGCGGGCTTTGCACGGCATGCCGTGGTAAATGTCTTGAAGGTGAAATCAGTACAGATGAAGCAGAAGGACTTTCACAAGAAGAATTGGATGAGGGCTACGTGCTTACTTGTGTTGGAAAACCTCTAACTGACAAGGTTAGATTAGAAATCGGATAGTTACGCCTCTTTGAATTTTAAGAAGAAGGTAGTTCCGCGCCCGAGCTCACTTTTACAAAAGATTTCACCTTCCATTGCTGTCACAAATTTTTTAACAATTGATAGACCTAAACCCACCGATTGCTCATGGCTTGTAGGTTTGGCGGCTAATGTTTTGAATCTATTGAACAAATTTTTTTGTTCCTCTTCACTAATTCCAGGACCCTCATCTTTCACAGAAACAACTTGATAGCCCTCCTCTTTCTTTACATCAATAGTAAGTTTTTTGCCAGGGTTTGAGAATTTAATTCCATTCGAGATTAAATTATCCATCACCTGTTCGAAGTAATTGGAGTCCACTTCCGAATAGCAGGCAGAATTGGGATCGTATGCCTGTTCAATTTTGATGTCCTTTTTGGCTGCCAGGAGTTCAAAATTTTCAGAAGATCGAGTTAACAACTTTGTGAGATCTTCCTTTGACATATTCAGGTTGACCTTCATGTTTTCAATAGCACTTATATCAAGTACTTTATCAATCATGTCAGACATTTTCTGTGTCGAGATCTTGATCAGATGAAGATACTTGTCAGAATCATCTTCTTCAGAGATTGTTTTTACTCCAACGATCAATTGCATAAGGCCTTTGATCATATTCAAAGGGTTTCTAAGGTCATGCGCTACCACCCCCAGCAATGTATTTTTTTCCTCATTCAACCACTTCAATTTTTTGTTTTGCTTTTGGATCATGAAGTAAGATCTGCCAAGGGTAAGAAGGAGAAGGAACAATAAAACCAGCGCAAGCAAAATGAACATTCTTTCCCTGTTTTGGGTAGCTATTTTTTCTTCCAATGCCATTTCTGTTGCCAATTGCTCAGTTCGCATTTCCTCCACTTGTTTTCTAAATTCATATTCAGCAACAAGTTGATTGGCTTTTTCAATGTTCTTTGTTTTCTGTAGTGAATCGGAGAGTACTCGATAGCTCTCCAGGTGTCGGAGAGCAGCTGAGGTGTTTCCTCGGCTTTTGTGAAAATTGTAGAGCGAAAGTAAAGTACCTTTCACATCATTATTTAAATCGGCCTCTTGGGCGAGCTCCAATGATTTATTAAAAGAGCGAAGTGCGCTATTGAAATCACCTCGTTTTTCAAACAACTCGCCTAAGCCTTTATAAACGGCGGTGAGAATACCCACATCTTCGCATTCCGTTCCATTGATCAATGCTTTGTTAAAGTAATAACTCGCCGAATCCAATTGATTTTGGGATATATATAATGAACCAAGACCTTCCTGGGGGTAGAAATCGAAACAAGGTATGTTCGCTTCGTAACCAATTTCTAATGCTCTCCAAAGTGCTCGTTTAGCTTGAAGCGTATCACCATTCTTAAGGTAGATGTAGGAAATATTGTTTAATAGAGTGGCCTCATCTTCTTGATTCTCGAAAATACCTGATTTTTCCAGTGCTTCCTCATAGTAGTTCAGTGCTGCTTCGGGGTTATTCATGTTGTCATAAACCACACCCAGATTGTTTAATATTAGGATTTCGCCTTGAGTATCTCTTGTTTCAATGGCTATTTCCCTCGCCTGGATATAATGATCAACAGCCTCTGCGTATAATCCCATGTAGTCATAAACAATTCCAATTTGATTGAGTGCTTGAGATACCTCTTTCCTTTTTCCATCTTTCTCATAAAATTCTTTTGCCTGAATGCCATGTTTCAAAGCAGATGAATTTTTGCCCCTGATATTATGAATAAGTCCAAGCGAATAGTTGGCCTCTGCTACCCCAAAATCGTAATCATTCTCAATAGCCACAGCCAGGGACTTTTCTAAAAGAAGGATTGCTGAATCATTGTCATTTTTCCTTTGATGAATCATTGACATATTCAAATACGTATCAGAAATACTTGTCCCCAAGCTCAATTCATCATACTTACTAATAGCCAGCTCCAATAGAAATGTTCCGGAATCAATACCTAGTTGGTAATAGAATAAACCCAATTTGGCCGCAGCGTGAGTTTTAATTTTTTCCGAATCAATTTTTTGAGACAGGCGATATGCTTTTTTTGCCACTTCTAATCCAGACGTATCAGAAAATTCGTATTCTGTTGCAATGTCTAAAAGCAACTTGACTTTGGTCGTATCGCTTGTAGCAGCTAAATATTCACGATTTAGACTGTCAATAACTACAGACTGAGAGATGGCAGCAAAGCTTACTGTCAGAAATACGGTGGTTAAGAGGAATGTGGACCTCATAGAATATGTTCAGCTGGCCTTCAAATATACCAAATCAGATCCAAGCCTTTACAGGGGCGGTGATTGAATTTTTGATGACATTCAGTATTTTGGCGCCTCTAATAAACTTCAAAAATATGAAAGCCAGATTACTAGCCCTCCTACTATTACCAATGATTCTACAAGCCCAGGTTAAAAGCCCTGAAGACTTTTTGGGCTACACTCTTGGTGATAAATTCACCCGTCACCATCGTGTAGTAGACTATTTCAACCATGTAACGGAAAATTCAGATAATGTTCAGCTCACCCAATACGGAAAAACATATGAAGACCGACCGCTTCTTCTTGCCTTTATTTCATCATCGGAAAACCTGGCAAAGCTTGAGCAAATTCGGGAAGATAATTTAAAAAGAGCAGGCATCGTTGATGGAGCACCAGGCAGCAATGTTACAATTGTATGGCTTAGCTACAATGTTCATGGAAATGAGTCTTCATCCACAGAAGCCTCTATGGCCACTATTTATGAGCTTATCCAGGATAATAGAAGTGAGTGGTTAGAAAATACGGTCGTAATAATTGACCCATGCGTCAATCCGGATGGCCGCGATCGGTATGCGAATTTTTTCTGGCAATATGGGAACCAGCCGTATAATCCGGACCCAAATTCACGAGAGCACGGTGAATTTTGGCCTGGTGGACGGGCCAACCATTACCTCTTCGATTTGAACAGAGATTGGGCCTGGCAAACACAAATTGAAAGCAAGAGCAGGCTAAAACTGTATAATTCATGGCTTCCTCAGGTACATGTGGATTTTCACGAGCAGGGTGTCAATTCTCCCTATTATTTTGCGCCAGCCGCTCAACCTTACCATGAACTGATCACGCAATTTCAACGTGACTTCCAAGATGAGATTGGTAGAAATCATGCAAAATATTTTGATGAAAACAATTGGTTCTATTTTACCAAACAAGTATTTGATTTGCTCTATCCAAGCTATGGTGATTCCTATCCAATTTACAATGGATCCATCGGGATGACGTATGAGCAAGCGGGAGGTGGAAGAGCAGGACTTGGAATTATCAAGCAAGAGGACGATTCTTTGACATTAAAAGATAGAATTGCTCACCATTACACAACTGGTTTGTCAACCGTCGAAATTTCTTCAAATAACTCAGATCGGCTGCTTTCAGAGTTTGGTAAGTTTTTTGGAGACAACTCCTCTTTGAAGTATAAGACCTTCGTGCTCAAGTACGATGGAAATAAAGATAAATTTGATGCATTAAAATCATGGTTGGGTTCCGTAGGTATAGAATACGGATCTGCATCCAATGCCAGGGGACTAAGGGGCTACAACTACAGAACAGGAGGATCATCAAGTTTTAGTATCGGACCAAATGACCTGGTGGTCAGCACTGATCAACCTAAGGCCACACTAGCTCATATTCTTTTTGAACCTAAAACAACGATTGTAGATTCTGTCACCTATGATATAACAGCATGGGGAGTTCCATATGCGTATGGGGTTCAGGCATTTGCCACTTCCCAACCAATTCCTGTAAGGGATTCCCAGGCGGAAGAATTTAGAAATCAAGATGCTCCTTCAAAGACATACGCTTTTTATGCAAAGTGGAATAGCATGGATGACGCCAGGTTCTTGGCAGATCTGCTTAATAATGATATCAAGGTCAGGTTCACTGAAAGGGTCATCAACTACAAGGGCCAATCTTTTGATCGTGGGACATTGATCATTTCTAAGCGGGATAACAAAGGATTAGGGGGCGACTTTGAAAAAAAGATTACGGATCTGGCCAATAAAAACAACCGTACCATTTCGGCAGTAGGCACCGGATTCATGGATTCCGGACCTGATACCGGTAGTGGAGATGTCAGGTATTTAGAAAAACCAAAGATTGCATTGTTGACAGGTGATGGTGTTTCATCCCTGGCCTTTGGTGCTACCTGGCATTTCATGGAACAAGAACTTGGATATCCTGTCACTGTTATTGGAACAGATTATTTCCGTCGTGTGAACCTTTCTTCATATGATGTAATCGTAATGCAAGATGGTCGATATAGCACTTTTGGGGAGTCTGAGATGAAAAAATTGATGGAATGGGTATCTTCCGGAGGTAAGCTAGTAGCTGTTCAGGGAGCCCTCAATAAATTAAAGGATAGCGACTATTCGGATCTAAGCGAATACAATTCTGAGGATGAAAAGAAAGCAGGGGAAAAGAAAGAAGAGGAGCGAGACGAGAAAGCCAAATTAACCCGGTATGAAGATCAACAGAGAGAGAGTATTAAGAATAATGCTCCGGGTGCTATATATCGAGTAAAAGTTGATAATAGCAACCCGTTAGCTTTTGGCTATTCTGACACCTATTACACGCTAAAAATACGATCCAATCGAGTGGCGTACCTGGAAGGAAACAATGTTGGAATTATAGAGAGCAAAAACGATCTCCTGAGCGGTTTTGCAGGATCCTATGTGAAAGAGGACATAGCCAAATCATTGGTTTTTGGAGTCGAATACAAGGGTAGAGGTCAGATTGTTCACATTGTTGATGATCCGCTTTTCAGATCATTTTGGCAAAATGGGAAACTTTTATTTGTAAACGCCTTATTTATGGTTGGACAGTAAAAAAGGAAGTATGAAGAGCTTTCTATTATTCCTCGCAGGGCTATGGATACTCATTTCATGTGTTCCAAAGCAAGAAATGTACCCTGGGGCCTATTGTATCACCAACATAAGCACCATTGACTCTGAGAGTGGTCTGCAAGAGGCTATGACCGTGATTGTGAAGGGTAATCGTATTTTAAAGATTGATAAAACAGAAACGTTTAATCTTTCTGCCTCCAATGAAATCATTGATGGAACAGGAAAATATGTGATCCCCGGCCTTTGGGATGCACATGTTCATTTTGCATATATAGAGGAATTAGCTCCTTCCATGTTTGATCTTTTCCTGGCTTATGGAGTAACAAGTGTGCGCGATACCGGTGGCAAGATTGATTTTGTTAAAAAATGGAAGAATAAAGCATTGTCTTCACCACAAGACGCACCCAGGATTATGATCGCGGGTCCTTTGCTTGATGGAATGCCAAACGTTTACGATGGCAGTACACCGAATCGACCAGCATTGTCATTAGGTGCAAGGAACGTGGAAGAAGCAGTGAAACTTGTCAATCAATTTGATAGCATAGGCGTTGATCTCATTAAAGCCTATGAAATGTTGACTCCCGACCAGTTTGAAGCGGTTGCAAACCAGGCAAAAAAGAAAGGGTTGAAAGTTACAGGCCATGTTCCACTGAGCATGGATGTAATAGCTGCGTCCAATGCTGGTATGAATAGCATGGAACATTTGCGAAACCTTGAGATGTCCTGTGCCAGCAATGCAGATGAACTACTTGCAATCAGGAGAAAAATGCTGAGTGAAGGAGCCTCGTTGGAAGGTGGAATCCTTCGGTCGAATATTCACAATGCACAACGCATAGAGGCTATCGATAAATTTGATGAGGAAAAAGCCAATAAGGTCCTTTCAGTTTTAGCAAAGAATGAAACCTGGCAAATTCCTACACTTTCTATCATGACAGGGTCAACCAATCGACCTTTTACAAGGCAAGAATGGATGGATAGTTTCAACTATTTGCCAGAATCTGTGCGTACTACCTGGAAAGATGGGGCCGAGAGGGTAGGGGCAATGCCGATTTCCGAAGATCGAATAAAATATTCCGATTGGCTTAAAAAAATGACCAGTAAGATCAATCAAGCTGGGATTGATATTATGGCGGGGACAGATTGTCCTATATTTTTTCTTACTCCCGGACTTAGTTTGCATGAAGAACTTGCCCTGCTTGTCGAGTCTGGTTTGACAGCCGCAGAGGCACTTGAGGCAGCGACATTGGCGCCAGCAAGATATTTTAATCTGGAAGAGGAGCTGGGCCTGATAAAGGATGGTTATCTTGCTGATTTGGTCATTCTCAATTCAAATCCATTGGATGATATTGGGAATACCAAAGAAATTGATGCTGTCATTCGCGAAGGGAAGCTACGATCCCGAACGGACCTGGATCAGATGCTTCTGAACCTCTCCGAAAACTAATATCAGGTTACTT
>JANQEC010000221.1 GCA_028278585.1 Cyclobacteriaceae bacterium
GATAAAAGCAGCAGGAGAGAAAGGATGGCTTGATCCGACATCAACCATGATGGAAAGCCTGTTGTCAATAAAACGATCCGGCGCTGATATGATCCTGACCTATTTTGCAAAGGAGGCAGCCAAATTAATTTCCAGGTGAAATTGCTATTTGTTTTGTGTCAGAAGTTGTTCTATGTCTTCACCAGACTTTGCAAGAACTTCCTTGTTCCTGTTGATGAATTTCTCGAATAATTCAAAATAAAACTTTCCATTGTCCATTCCCAAAACTTCCTTCCATACTTCGAGAGCGGCTACTGGAGATAGTTCCAAATTACATGCTTTTAGTACCAGGTCAGAAGCTTTTTGAGGACTAGCTGGCGGATTCTTTTCCAGCTGAATGGTGTATTCCATGGAGCGTGTGGTCTCCCCGGCAAAAGTGCTTGATACCAGGAATATAAATTCGCGCTCATCCAATCCAAAATTGTACGGCTTAAGTGTGAATTTGTGCTTCCTTGTTCCAAAATCCTGAATTTTCTGCCCGTTATGATCTCTAACTGTGACTTTATAGACAAGGACAGGCTCATTGGGCAAATGCCAATACACCTCAAGTGGCGAGCTATCACCCCATATAATTGTCCTGTCCCGATTAAAAAGCGGATGAAGAACAGTTATTGTTTCCGTTGGATCTGGCAAAGGTAAATCCTGGTATAAAACTTCGAGCTTAGGCCATTGGTCTACGTCTTTCAACTCTTCAGGCTTAAGGTAGAAGGTGAAGATCTTCTCCTTCAGCTCGTAAGTTGTACCCCCCTTATGTACCAATGCAAGAAATCCGCCTGGTTTGACATCAAGGGATGTCACATCATCTATGAATGTTAGGGGTTCGGCGGGTTTTCCAAAAACGTATACATCCCTGGCAACCAAAATTTGAAACGGAAGGTCGCTGGTCTGCGAGTGAACTAGTTGCGGGATAAACAATAATATGACTATTGCCTTCCTCAACATAACTACTAGTGTTTGGTTAATCTCCCTAAATATAAAATTTTATTCGTTTTTTTGGCACTATTTAAGCTGTATTATTATCATTTGAGAAGAATCTCTTCGATGTATTAGCTCAATCCTTCGATGTGCTTTGATCATGTCGAGTGAGGTAATTTCACCGGTTTTGGAAAGTTCAATCAAAACCAGGGGTACATCACATACAAGCGCCTGGTGTTCAATTTTCTGAATACTGAACCGTTCGTTTTCATGAAGTGGTTCTCCCAGTTTAAAAAATTCTTTCTCAGAAAATTTATCCGACAAAATCTCAACAGCAATTAGCTGGAAATCACCACTGCCAATGTTGGCAAACCTGTGCACCAAAGGAGTCTTCGAATGTGTTAAATCACTCCCCACCCACCCTGTTGGCAATTCAACGGTCCTTG